>JAYRVQ010000199.1:0-3161 GCA_041918465.1 Anaerolineales bacterium | reverse complement strand
CGGGCGAGGGAAGCGCGTAGTGCAACGGTGGCAGGCCAACGGTCCGGGCGAAGCGTGGTGTGGCGCGCCAAAGTCACGGGCAATATGGCGGGTCAACTTTTCCTGAGAAGTTATGAGCGCAGTGACCGCATCTATAATGCCATGCTGGCGCGCGGCTACACCGGTCAATTGCGCACGCTCAATCCGCACGTGATGAAATCCAGCGATTGGCTGTTTGCCGCGCTGGCGATTTTCCTTATCCTGCTTCTTCAACTGATCGGAAGACTTTAATGCCAGTCACTCATCCCACCCAATTTTTTTCCATGCCTGAATGTGAGGGCGAAGTTTTGCAAGTGCGCGACCTGCACTTTGCCTACCCCGACGGACACACGGCCCTGCGCGGCGTCTCGCTCAAAATGTGCGAGGGCGACAAGGCCGCGCTGGTGGGACCGAACGGCGCGGGCAAGTCCACGCTGATGCTGCACCTGAATGGGATTTTGGAGGGCCGCGGCGAAATCGAAGTGGGTGGCCTGCGCCTCACGCGTGACAATATGCCGGTCATCCGTTCAATGGTCGGACTCGTCTTCCAGAATCCCGACGATCAACTCTTCTCGCCGACGGTTTTCGAGGATGTGGCCTTCGGCCCGCTCCACATGGGGTTGCCCGAGGACGAGGTCCGCGCCCGCGTGACCGAGGCGCTGGCCGCCGTCCGAATGAGCGCCTACGCGGACAGGTTATCGCACCACCTGAGCGTCGGCGAAAAGAAACGCATTGCCATCGCGACGGTGCTTTCAATGCGACCCTCGCTGTTGATCCTCGACGAACCCTCCGCAGGTCTCGACCCGCGCGCGCGGCGGACGTTGATCCATCTTTTGCGCGATTTGCCGATCACCATGCTCGTGTCCACGCACGATATGGCGCTGGTGAAGGAGTTGTTCCCGCGCACGATTGTGATGGATGAGGGACTCATCGTCGCGGATGGATTGACGATGGAAATTCTGGACGACGAGAAACTGCTGGAGGCGCACGGGCTGGAAAAGGCATGAGCGATTGGCAAGCGATATTTCGTCCCAGACAAGTAACAGTCATCAAAGGCTGTTACTTGCTTTTTTGTAAGCCGGTAATAGGACATTTGTCGGATTAGTCATTGGCATTCATAAGATGACCTTGTAATAAAATCCGCCTTGTAAAATCCGCTTAGTGGTATGAAAAGGGAGGAATAACCAGGTAGTGATATTCAGTTCCACAATACTACACCCGGGAGACTGCAAGCATGAAATCAAAAAAATCATCCTCTTTCATTACCAGCGTATTCAGGTTTGGCTTGTTATTGACACTCCTGATCGGAATATTTGGATTTCAATCGGGACCCGATTCGGCGCAAGCCCAGGGGCTTCCACTGTATACACCCGACCCCTCGCCGCCAACTGAAACCGTAAAATTGATCTTCATTCATCACTCCACCGGACAAAACTGGCTGACAGATAATTACGGAGGGCTGGGGATTGCCCTCAGCGAGAACAACTACTTTGTCAGCGATACCAACTACGGTTGGGGACCAAATTCCATTGGCGACCGCACCGACATTCCCAATTGGACAGAATGGTTTGCCAGCGCCAATACGCCCACCTATATGGCGGCTCTCTTCACCGAATACGAGAAGCATTCACCGTACACACGCACCCTCTCAGACCCGGGTGGAGAAAACCAGATCGTGATGTTCAAATCCTGCTTCCCCAACTCGGCACTGGCGGGTAGTCCCACCGATCCGCCTTCCTCGTCCGGATGGCTGACAGTCGGACATGCTAAATGGGTCTATAACCAGATCCTGACCTATTTTGGCGAACACCCCGAAAAACTATTTGTTGTCATCACGGCCCCACCGCTCACAGACGGGACATATGCAACCAACGCCCGCGCTTTTAACCAGTGGCTGATGTACGATTGGTTGGATGAAAACAACTACACCCAAACCAATGTAGCCGTCTTTGATTTCTACAATGTTCTGACCGGGCCCAATAACCATCACCGCTTCATCAACAACGCTGAAGAACACGTCTTTTCATTGGGGACGAACACGCTTTACTATCCATCAGCAGGTGGCGATAATCACCCGAACACAATCGGCAGTCGGAAAGCAACCGACGAATTCATCGAATTATTGAACATCTTTTATCATCGCTGGGATCCATCCTCGCCCGTTTGTCACAACTTGACATTGAACAGCAACCCCGCTTCAAGCGGGACGATCAGCACGGATCCCGCTCCGAATTGCGGGGGAGCCTACTTTGACGAAGGAACCCCTGTCAACCTGACGCCCAATGCAAATTTTGGCTATACCTTTACCAACTGGAGCGGAGATGCAAGCGGAAGCGATAATCCAACTTCCATCACAATGGATGGTGATCACACGGTCATCGCCAATTTCAGCCAGATCCCAGCCCAGCCATCCGAAGATGTTCACCTGAACAACAATCGTCCAACTTTCGACTGGCTTGATCACCCGGGCGCGCTGGGTTACCAGATCCAGGTTTCAAAGAATGCCGCCTTCACTCAACTGGTAATAAATTCATCAACCCGCGGTCCAACTACTTCCTCCTACACGCCTATCTCCGACCTGCCTGCCAACCTTAACCTCTTCTGGCGATACCGCGCCAAAATCTCTGTTCTTGAGAGCACTGCCTGGTCCCCCATCTACACTTTCCAGACTGCCAATCCGCCATCGGCTCCCATGCTACTGTTACCAGCCAACATCGCCCTGGTAACCAGTTCATCGCCACTCTTCGACTGGAAAGACTCCACCGTCCCGGCAGGTACAACCTTCGACCACTACCAGATCCAAGTCGCCACGAACAATACCTTCACCAGCCTCATCCACGAAAACAATGTCATAACCTCGCAGGACAACACCGCATCGCTCTCAGCCGGGACCAGTTACTATTGGCGCGTTCGAGCGGTCAACACTGCAAATGATCACAGCGCCTGGTCTGCTGTGCGCAGTTTGCGGGTTATATTCAAAACACCCAATCTCATCCTGCCCACTAATGGCTCCACAGTGGGAACCCTCAAACCTGCCTTCACCTGGGAGTCCATCGTTGGCGCATCGAACTACACCATCCAAATCTCCAAAGCGAGCACCTTCTTCCCGTTGACTGTCAATGCCACCGTTATGACCCCAACCT
>JAYRVQ010000198.1:0-2922 GCA_041918465.1 Anaerolineales bacterium | reverse complement strand
TATGCCGATGTCAGAGGTTTCTTTGCCACGGATTACACAGATTTATTTTTAAAAATCCGTGTAATCCGTGACATCGTGCCCGCAGGGTAAATCTGTGGCTAAAAGTACTTATGCAAGCGGTCTTATGATTTAACGCCTTATGTGACAGTCGCTTCCAACGCGGCTGTCACATTGTCTATCCTTTCTAGATGAGCCAGGTCTTTTATGTGCCTGGCGGATTGACAGACACGAATGTCTCGCTCAGGTCTTCCTTGCCCACTGCAAGCCAATCGCTGTCGAACTGGCCGCCGATGATCTGCGCCCACGTGAGCCCGTCCTTGTTGACCCAATTCGGTTCCAGGGACACCATTTTGGTGTAGGGAAGCGAGCCTTTTGGAAGGGCGTCCGTTCCAGGTGCGGCGCGAACGCGCAGGCCAAGCGCGGCGATCACGTAGACCGTCCGAACGGGGAAGATGTTCGCGCCTGCAACATGGTTTTGGAGCCATTCCTTCGGGTCAACATAATTGACACGTACCACCTGAATGTTCGAGCCCGGCCAATTTTGCGGTTCTTCTACCAGAACGTCGGTTCGAGATATATCGAAGTGAAGGTGGTAGGGAAACAATCCCTCCCCATTTCCCACTTTCGCGATGATATCCCCGGCCTGAACCACCTTGCCTTTTGCAATGAGAGGCTTCTCTACATGTGCATAACGGCTGAACAGGGGCAGTCCGTCCACGGTTCCGTGATCGATGATGATGAGATTTCCCCAATATTGTGTCGAGTAAAGTTTTGAGTAGATCACTTTGCCCTCCCCCATGGCGTAGACATCCGAATGCGCATCGCTATCCCATGCAGGATAATTGAGATTGAGGTCCGCCCCGGTATGAATGCCATAGGAATAGGGAGTGAGATAGGGTGTTGCATCCACCCAGCGGCCGGGCCAGATTTTACCTGCCGCAATTTCCGCAGTACTTCCAATCGGTGCCTGGAAAGACATGATATGCTCCTTTTCTGGCGAATTCAACTGTTGTCCGAAAACAATGTTTCAGCGATGAACGTGTTTTAATTATAATCCCGCCGTGTTCCTCCAGACGAACTATCTCAGCCTCCTAGACTCACCCTCGCGGACTGTCGCTCCAATCACATCGAGATGTTCGAGCAATGCCTGCACGTACTTGCGCGTCGTGCCCAGCAGGTCGCGGACTTCGGCCAGCGTCACCTGTCCCTTTTGCTGGATGACCGTTTTGATTTTCGCGACCATCGCTTCGTAATCCTGCGTGCGGAAAACAACCTCCTGCGAGACGGCGGTCAACTCGCCCATTTCGATCAACGCGTTGTAGACTTCCTCCCCAACCTCAGCCTGACATTCCTTGACGCTGGGCGGACCAAACGGATTCGCGGCGAACTTCCGCATCAGCCCCTGGACTTTGGCCTGTTGCGCGTTATCGAAGATCACTTTGTGGGATGGGATCGCGACGAACGCGCCATTTTCAATCAACGATTTACGATTTACGAGTAAAGAAATAATTGCATTAAACACGCGCGGCGTCAGTTTGAGTTTTGATTTAAGTTCCTCGCGCGGGATGCCCTTGCGGAGCGGAAACGACTTGTGATACTCGCCGACGTTTTGCAGAATTTTCTCTTGGAACATCTGCCATTGTGCGGCGGGAACAACGAGACCGTCCATCGTCCGTGGTCCGCTATCCAATGAAATCATTTGTCCATTTCCCAGCAATTCCCCCAGCGCAGACTCGGCGGTTTCGGACTCCAACCGCGAGCGCGCGATCACATCTTTCACTGTCGCGGGGCCAAGCGCCAGCGCGGCTTCGAGCAACACGTCCGCAGGGGAGCCTTGCGCAAGCGACTCCAATGATTTCAAGATCGACTCATCGAAGCGTTTATGTCGGCCTTTGGGATGCGGGTCCACGATCACTCCGCCGCCGAGCGTTTCGCCGGGGGAGGGACGGCGCAGGATGAGACGGTCGCCGCGAACTGCAACAAGCGGGTCGCGCAGTTCGAGTTGCGCCCAACCTTCTTCACCCACTGCAAGTTCCTCCGCCCCCAAAATGCGGACGTTGGCAATCGTCTCCGCGGTGCCAAGGAAAACTTTCACTTCGCTGGAATGTTTGAGCGGGGATGAGATGTCTTTCAGCAGTCTCAGGCGCACATCCGCGCGACGGGTGGCTTGATACTGATTGGGCTGGACGACAACTTCGCCGCGTTGTATTTCCTCGAGGGCCACGCCAGAAATGTTAACCGCCGTACGCGAGCCGGGAACGGAGCGTTCCTCTTTTTTCTTGTGAGTTTGCAGTCCGCGCACGCGGCCTTTGTGACCCGACGGTAAAATTTCCACTTCATCGCCAATGGAGAGCGCGCCATCTGTCAGCGTGCCAGTGACGACGGTGCCAAATCCCGGCATGGAGAAGACGCGGTCAATGGGCAGGCGCGGACGTCCGAGGTCGGAGCGGGCGGGTTCGGTTTGCAGGATTTGGGTGAGGCCTTTCAGAAGATCGTCGAGGCCGGATCTTGTCCGTGCGGAGACGCGCACCAGTGGCGCGTTTTGCATAACGGTATTTCTAACAGCCGCGCGGATGTCCGTTTCAACGAGATCAAGCCAGGATGAATCAGAAGCGAGGTCGGTCTTGGTCAGGACGATGAGTCCCGCAGGGATTTGGAGCAGGTCGAGGATGGCGAGATGTTCGCGCGTCTGCGGCATCACGCCTTCGTCCGCGGCGATGACAAGCAGCGCGGCGTCAATGCCCCCGATGCCTGCCAGCATATTTTCGATGAAATCGCGGTGACCGGGCACATCCACAATGCCGATCTCTTCGCCATTCGGCAGGGTGAGCCAGCCGAAGCCAAGGTCGATCGTCATCTCGCGCGCCTGCTCTTCTTTCAAGCGGTCAGGATGAACGCTTGTGAGGGCGGCGATGAGGGTGG
>JAYRVQ010000197.1:0-4824 GCA_041918465.1 Anaerolineales bacterium | reverse complement strand
CGCCCGCAGTTTCGAAGCCGACCAGTTGAAGTCGCCCGCGCCGGGCGTGCTTTCGCCGAGAATGGAAACGCCGGGAGGCGATTCGAGCGTGTCCGCGCCCGCCAGGATTCCCGCGTAACTCGACATATCCATCTGGTGAGCAGAGCTTTCGCTGGCCGCGAAGTGACAACCCGAGCAGGCCTGCGACCCCTCGAACCACATGCTGTTTTCGGTGAAGAACGGCAGCACGTCGCGCTCGAAGTTGAGCGTCGCGTCGCCATAGGCGAACTCACCATCCGGCGCGCCCGCCTCGACCCACGCGCCGATCAAGCCGACCGCGTGCAGGTCACAGCCGTACTCGCCGAGTTTCACCGTCACGCCCTCCGCACCCACTTCCACGCAGGGACCGTTGCGGTTCTCCTCGGTGATGTCGAACTCCCAGCCCGGAGGCATACGGTTGTTGCGCAGCCGCTCGCGCAGTTTGGAATGATCCCAATCGAAGTCGCCCTTGCCGACCTCGGCCTGTCCCAGAATGGATACGCCGGGAGGCGACTCGAGCGAGTCCGCGCCGGTCATGATTCCTTCATACGTGGACATGTTCAACTGGTGATACGAGTTCTCGCTCGCCGCAAAGTGACAACCCACGCAGGCTTGCGATCCCTCGAACCAGGCATTGTTCGATGTGAACAACGGCAGGATGTCCGCTTCGAACGAGCCTTCGCAGGCGGTTCCGTCTTCGGCGGCAAAGTCGAACGCGTCCGTTTCGGGCGCGCCCGCCTCCACCCACGCGGCGATAAGGTTGACCGCTTTGACTTCACATTCACCTGTGCCGAAGGTTGCGCCAGCCGCTGCTTCTTCCACGCGCGCGCCGTGCAAAACCAGCGGACCGTTGCGATTGCCCTCGGTGATGTCGAACTCCCAACCCGGAGCCATGCGGTTGTTGCGTAACCGCGCCCTCAGTTTCGAAGCCGACCAGTTGAAGTCGCCCGCGCCGGGCGTGCTTTCGCCGAGAATGGAAACGCCGGGAGGCGATTCGAGCGTGTCCGCGCCAGCCAGAATGCCTTCGTAACTCGACATGTCCATCTGGTGCGCTGAGGTCTCACTGGCGGCAAAGTGACAACCCGAACAGGCTTGCGACCCCTCGAACCACATGCTGTTTTCGGTGAAGAATGGCAGGACGTCGCGTTCGAAGTTGACAGTCGCGTCGCCGTAGGTGAACTCGCCGTTCGGCGCGCCCGCCTCGACCCACGCGCCGATCAACCCGACCGCGTGTAGATCACAGCCATACTCGCCGAGTTTGACCGTCACGCCCTCCGCGCCCACTTCCACGCACGGACCGTTGCGATTCTCTTCGGTGATGTCGAACTCCCAGCCGGGCGGCATGCGATTATTCCGCAGCCGCTCGCGCAGTTTGGAGTGATCCCAATCGAAGTCGCCCTTGCCAACCTCAGTCTGTCCGAGAATGGATACGCCGGGAGGCGACTCAAGCGAATCCGCGCCGGTCATGATCCCTTCATACGTGGACATGTTTAACTGGTGATAGGAATTTTCGCTGGCCGCGAAGTGACAACCCACGCAAGATTGAGACCCTTCGAACCAGGCATTGTTTTGCGTGAACAGCGGCTTGACATCCACTTCGAAGGTGGCTTGGTAGGTGTTGCCGTCCACGCCTTCGTAATCGAACGCGTCCGTTTCGGGCGCGCCCGCTTCCACCCACGCGGCGATCAGGTCCACGGCGTAGGCGGCCGCGCCGGATTCATCCGGCGGCTCGGTGGGCGCTTCGGTGGCTGTCGGCGCTTTGGTGGGCGGAGCCGTTGGCGGGTCCGTGGGCGAAGCGGTGGGCGTCCCGCCACATGCGGCCAGCACGAACGCCAGCGCCACGAGACAGACGCCAACCACGATCGGTAGATACGCTTTCCTTTCCATTGCACTCTCCTCCGAATTAGAGATTTGTCCTTTGGCGGACATCATGCAGGGTAGCACAAATCGGGCGAGTGTAAAACCATCTCCGATGTCGCGCAGAGATTGAAAAAAGAATGAACTTTTTGTAAAGAGAATTAGTCCTGTTGATATTCCCATCCCCCTGCAAAACTCCATTTTGATTGCTGCTAACCGAACATACGCCAATATTTCACTGCTGAACGATTTGGCGCGCGCGACCTCACAACAGTCCTCTGCTTCTTGCCATCCGCGCCGCCTCACGCCGCGTGTTGACGTGCAGTTTCGACAGAATGCTGCGAATGTGACTCTTAACCGTGGGAACACTGATCGTCAGTCTTCCGGCAATTTCCTTGTCCGATGCATCCTGCGCAGCGATCATCAATATATCCAATTCGCGGGGGGTTAACTTTGCCAGTTCGTCCCCCTCACAAAATTGGTAAGGTGGAAGCTGGAGGCTCAAACGACGGAACTCTGCCAGCACGCGATTTGCCAGGGAGGGAGAGAGCGCGGCCTCACCATGTATTGCGCCGCGTATCATTGCCAGCATATCCCGGGAATGGATTTCTTTGAGCAAGTAACCCTGCGCCCCATTCTTCAACGCTTCAAAGAGTTTCTCGTTGTCGTCGCGCACTGTCAACATGACAATGATCGTTTCAGGCAAAACCTGCTTAATCTGCCGCGTCGCCTCCGGACCGTCCTTGCCGGGCATTTGCACATCCATCAGAATCAAATCAGGTTTGAGATTCTGCGCTTTGACCAGCGCTTCCAGACCGTCGCTGGCTTCGCCCACCACTTGCATGTCGGATTGTGAACCGACGATTCCCGCCAGCCCCTCGCGGAATAACGCGTGGTCATCCACCAATAGTACGCGAATTCGATTTATCACGCGGCAACCTTCCATGTCAAAATAACTCTCGTCCAGTCCATCCAATTCACTTTGAACTCCAAATTCTCGCCGGCACGAGCGGCGCGCACCAACACTGTCCTCCATTCGAACCAAGTCAGGATCTATTATCCTCGCTGTTCTCATCAAAAAATGTTCGCAATATATGGTGGCTTGGCAAAACCCATTGCGTGTGTGAAAAACTAATCGTATCAAAATTACTCGAAAATGAGCCGTATTCAAATCCCTCCCCCTACTTCGTTGAGAATGAAAAAAGAATGATTTAGTAATTCCCCATCCAATTTCCAAAAGAATTAGTTCCAAAGTTCGTTCCGCCCTATCCGTGCTATCCTGGCGCAACAAGAGCGGTTGCGCAGTCTCCAATGCGTAAGAGTTGCGGGTGCTGAACCGCGTCATTCCCCTTTCAAAGATGTAACATCATATCTTGCGTTGATAAATCGCGGTGGCCTGCGCTTTGAGTCAAACCTGCGTCATCCTTGCGCGAAAAAGAAAAACTCCCGAAGTCTTTTTCGGCTTCGGAGTTTTAGGTTGCTTGCGCGGACATCACCTCCGCCAGTTCCTGCTCGCGCTGTTCCAGGTACAGCCGATTGCCGACCCGCTTCAAAATGCCAATGGATTCTTCGAGCAGGCGGCGCGACTCGGCAAAGTTATTTTGTTTCGCCGCGATCCTGCCGAGAATGGACAGCGAGTAGGCGATGTGCGCGTCGTGTCCCGATTGCTGAAAGCGGGAAAGCGACTCTTCGGCAAAGCGAACCGCGTCGGAGACGATTCCTTCCCGCAACGCGATCAGGGCAAGATTGGTAAATGAACTGCCAACCATTTCGGCGTTGTTCATTCTCTGCCCCAACGCGAGCGCCTCGCGTGAATGTATTTTGGCGTCAAGCAAATTTCCCGCCGCGATCAATGCTTCCGCGAGATTGTTGCGGCTGGTCGTCTCACCCCAGAGCGAACCCGCCACGTGATATTCCTGAATCGCTTTTTCCCAAAACTGGATGGCGGCGTTCATGTCGCCCAATCCGAATTGCGCCGCGCCCGCGTAGACGAGCGTGTGCGCGTACGCGATGTGCGGACGATATTTCTCCAGCGCCTGCATGGACGCCTCACATTTATGCATTGCCTGTCCGTATTCGCCCAGCCGAAACAGGAACGCGCCCGCCAGTCCCAACGCCTTGCCCTTGGCGATGACCGTTTCGCGTTTGGCAGATTTGGGCAAGGGTTCCAGCGAACCAGCCGCTTGTTCCGCCATTTGAAGCGCTTCACCGTACAACCCTGCCAGGTCGAACCCCTGCATGATCGAATCGGACATATCGTTGAACACGCTTGCGTCGCGCTGTTCAACCGCCCACTCCCACGCAAGGCGGATGTTAGGCAGGTCGGCTAGAAACGGGGGCATGGCTTTTTGCGGCTGTCCGCCGATGAATTCTTTTTCCAACTGCTTGACGAATTTGCTGAAATAACGCGCGTGCGTCTCGCGGACTTGCGCGCAGAGCGCGTCGTTTTCGCGCAGGCGCAGAGTCCCGTATTGAACCATCAGCGAGTGGCGGCGGTAGCGTCCGTTTTCGCTGAAGTGGACGGCGGACTTATCCACGAAGCGCGCCAGCATGGAGAGATCCGCGCCCGCGATCGCTTCGAACGCCTCCCGCGTGAATCCGCCGCGAAAGACGGCTTGCTTTTGAAAGACGATCCGTTCTTCGGGCGAGAGCAGGTTCCAAAAATGATCGAAGACCGCGCGGATACTGCGATGGCGCGGCGGCAGGTCTTGTTGCGCCGTCGCCAAAATATCGAGATTGCGCTCGATCTCCCTCACGATGTCCGAAGCGGAGAGTCCGCGCACCCAGGCGGCGGCGAGTTCGAGCGCGAGCGGCGATCCGCCAACGAGTTCGCACAGACGCGCAATCGCGGCAAGGTCGTCCGCGCTGGGGTTGAAGTCGGGCTTGATCTGCCGCGCCCGCTCGATGAACAGTTTCGCGGCGGGCGATGAATTCTCCGCGTGCGAGAGT
>JAYRVQ010000196.1:0-3281 GCA_041918465.1 Anaerolineales bacterium | reverse complement strand
GGCGCGGGATAGGATTGGCTCGAAACCTCCCGCGCGGTTACCAGCACGTCCTCCGAAATATCGCTTGTCGCCACGCTGTAGACCATCGTCCCGTCGGTGCGATACACTTCGGACATGCTGGCGTCGCACAAGCGGCGCGCATTCTCGACGATGACGTTCAACACAGGCTGGATGTCCGTCGGCGATTGGGCGATGGCTTGCAGGATTTCGCCAACGGCGGTCTGATATTCGAGCGCCTGTGCGATTTCGATGTTCTTCTTTTGCACTTCATCGAAGAGACGGGCGTTTTCAAGCGCGGTTCCCAGCGACGCGGCAATGGAGGTCAGCAAACGCACTTCGGATTCGCCGTAGGCATTTTCACGTTCAAAATTTTGAGCGCCAATCAAGCCCCGCACGCGATCACTGCTGATGATCGGTATCCAGACTACCGACTTGGTACTCTGATCTGTGCCTGGAACTTGATATTGTTGCAGTTTTGCCATTTCGGCGACGGTATTGATCGCATAGGGCTGGCGTGTTTTTTGCAGGGTATCGAATACTCCGCCTGGAGGCGGATGTACTGGCGGGATTGTCATCCGTACGCCGCGTTCGTAGTTATAAAGGAAATGCAGGAGGTCGGCGCGTTCATCGTACCATCTGATCTCGAAATCAGGCGTCCTGAACACTTCGCGCAACTTATCGCCCACCAAATCCACGATGGCTTGGAAGTCCAACTCGGCGGCGAGTCCCTGCTGGATGGAGTTGATGATCTGCAACTCGGCGTCGCGCTGGTGTTCCGCTTCGACGGCGCGCTTTGCCGTTTGCCGCGCTTTTTTCAACGCGGCTTTTAGTTTGGTCAACTCGACTTGAACGTCTGGCTTTCCCCTCTCCGTTTTTTGGGACGGCTTTCCTGCCATGGTCGCTGCTCTTTTCTGCCTTTTGGTTTATCAGGCATGTACGCGAGTCAGTGCGCGTCAGGTTGAAGCGCTTTGATGGAAAAAGTTTCTCGTTTAGGGTCGGGCGAATCAATACATAGCAGGCTTGCGCGCCTGCCTGCCCGGATTGAGTCTGCGTTTAGAAGGAATTGATCGCGGCCTGACGGTCGGTGAACGTTTCGATGTACATGTCAAAGCCCGCGGTCTCGAATGCGACCTTCGAGTTTTCAGAAAGGCTCAGGAGCTTCAGATGGGGTGATTTATACCTGCCCTCGCCAATGCCCTTCTTCATCTCTTCATCTGAAACATCGTCTCCGTTCACTTCGCGAAGTTTGTTGAATATCTGGTTCAAGGCGCGCAGTCCGGCACTACTCATGAAAGGCACATGTGCCATATCCAACAGGATGTGTCTTGCCCCGCCCTCGATCAGGCTCAGGACGTTTGCCTGAAAAACGTCCGCAGTGGAAGCATCCACATTCCCTTCCACATACGCCACTGTCACTGGCACGCGACCGCTTACGACAGACGTTTTGATTTCCATGGTTTTCTCCTTTGGCTGATTGGTTCCTTGAATTAATTATACTTGTGTCCTTGTTCCTGGCGGATGCTAGAATTGTAAAATTATGTCAGGTCAGGGACTGGCTTTTCCAATCCCTGACCTTTGTGAAATTCAGTCTTTGCGAAACAGGAACAACAGCACAGTGAAGATCGCGTTGACGATGAGCGGAGGTCCCGCCTGTGAAAAGTTCAACATGCCCGTCATCAATTGATAGCCGAAGACGACAACGTGACCTGTCGTCAGCGCGAGGATGACGCGCGAAAGTTTGCCCGCGCCGTCTCCTCCGCGCGCGGCAAGGAAGGCTGTGTAAGCGAAGGTGAGCGATAACTGTCCGTAAAGCATATTCAATGCTGCGTCAGGCAGTTTGTTGGACAGCACCTTCTCGGCTACGCTCGGCAAAAACAAAAACAGAATGCCGAATACGATCAGGTAGGCGGTGATCACGTACAAGGTGATTTGCAATTTCTTGTTCAATTAACTTCTCCTTGTCTGGAAATATCCCATGCAGGATGGACGGCAACAACCATCCATCCTGCATTACGAATTGATTAGCATAGTCTCTTCATGCCTGAAATTGAAATTTGCACGATGAACCATGCCATCAACCAACCTTACAATAAACTTACGGGATAGTACTGTCCCGGGTATCTCCCTGGCCTGTATCAAAATCAGTGGCGCTATCTATTCCCGGGCCGCCACTAAAGACATCGGCACCTGCACCGCCAGTCAGATTGTCATTGCCTAGGCTTCCGCGCAGAATATCGTTGCCGTCGCCTCCATTGAGAACATCGTCACCGCCGTGACTTTTTATGAAATCATTTCCATTTCCACCATTAATTGTGTCCTTGCCGTTACCACCACAGAGCAAGTCGTTACCGCCAAGGCCGTTGATTGTGTTTTTGCCGTTGCGGCCAAAGATCATATCTACGCCGGGCGTTCCGTTGATTACGTCATCGTTGTCATTGCCAACTTTCACATTAATGGTGAATGGGATTGTCACAGTTCCGTCGCTCAGGTTGAAGGTGAGTGTAGTGAATCCACTGGTGTAAGGCCTGGCTCTCACACTAATGGTACGGTTATTCCCGCTGCCTCCCACCACAATGTTGCCATTTGGCACCAAAGCTGTGTTTGTGTTGGAAGCAAGCGTCAGAGACAGAGGGTCCCCATCAGCGTCGGACAGCGCGAGATTAATCATGCCGTACGCCAGATTTGTGGAGGAACATTGACCGTTCGTAACCTCGACCGTGGGCGCCGCATTGCTGGAATTAACGGTTGTATCCTCGCTGTCGCTGTTATTACTTGTATCTGGATCAGCGGTGTCCGATGCGATGCTGACAGTGTTGGTGATGACCCCGGGCGAATTCGGGGTTACTCGAATGATCAGGGTTTCGGTTTCGCCCACCTCCATCGTACCGAACTGGCATTGCAACAGTGGGAAGCCGATGGCACAGGTGCCCTGGGTGATTGTGGCAAAGTTGAACGATGTTCCCGCTGGCAGGGTGTCGTTCAAGACAACGTTCTCCGCCGCATCCGGGCCGTTATTGGTCACCACGATTGTATAGGTCAACGGTTCACCTTCGGTAACCGGATCGACATCGTCGCTCTTGGTCACGGACACATCCGCCTGTAGGGCATTGACCGTTGTGTCTTCGCTATCGCTGTTGTTACTTGTATCAGGATCAGCGGTGTCCGATGCGATGCTGACGGTATTCGTGATCGTGCCGCCTGCATGTGGCGTGACAGTGATGTTCAAAGTGACAGAGCCGCCTGCGTTTATTGTTCCAAGCTGGCATTGCAGGGTGGGGAAG
>JAYRVQ010000195.1:0-2387 GCA_041918465.1 Anaerolineales bacterium | reverse complement strand
GCCTCAGCCTGGTAACCCTGCGCCTCAGAAACCAGTGTTTGATAATCCACCACATTGGGGGCGTGGCGCGCGAGAACCAGCAAATAGTCAAAGGCGGTGGGCGGCAGGTTGGCGACGCGCTTCCCGATGGTAACGCGTCGGGTGTGCAGGTCCAGTTTCAAGGTCCCGCGTGAAACGAAGCGTTCCGTCGGAATCCCAGCCAGATCGGGCGCGGGACGCGGTTCTTCATCCTGTTCCAAATTCTTGAGTTCGACTTGCAGGGATTCGATCTGGGATTGGATTTCGCGGCGACGACGTTCCTTTTCGCGTTGTGACAGGATGGCCCGCGTCCGTTCGATCAGGACTTGAGGCTGGAGCGGTTTTAACAGGTAATCGGTGGCCCCGAGCCGCAACGCTTCGACAGCGGAGTTGACATCTGGTTGGGCGGTGAACAGGATGACCGGCAGGTCGGGATGGCTGGCTTGGATTCGCTTGAGCGCTTCAAGTCCGGGCATACCCGGCATGCGCAAATCCATGTAGACAATATCGAAGGGGGTATCCGCGATCAGGGCGAGCGCCGCTTCTGCGCTTTCGGCGGTGGTGACTTCGTATCCGGTGCGTTGCAGAATGCGCGCCAGGGTTTGGCGCAAGGATGCTTCGTCATCGATAATCAGGATGTGACCAGCGGGATTCATGACAATTTCTCCTGCGCTTGTGCCGGGAACCAGACCTTGAATGTTGCGCCGCGGTCGCTATTATTCCCGGCCTGGATGCGTCCGTTGTGGCGGTGAACGATATCGTATGTGATCGTTAATCCGAGGCCGGTGCCGGTTTCCTTGCCGGTTACGAAGGCGTCAAAGATTCGGGGAAGGAGTTCCGGATCGATGCCCATGCCTGTATCTGAAACAGTGAGGAGGGTCTCTTTGTTGTCCAACAATTCGGTGGCGACGATCAATCTTCCTCCGGAAGGCATGGCTTCCGCGCCATTCATAAGCAGGTTGAGAATCACCTGACGGATCTGATCGGGCAATCCGGCGATGAGCGGCAAGGATGGCTCAGGGTGGAATTCGAAGGCGATGTTTTTGTGGCGTAGATGAGTGGCTACCAGTGCATATACATCCTCCACCACATTGTTGATTTGTACTGGTTGCATATCCTCCACGCGTGTGGAGCGATAGGAGGTGCGCAGGCGGTCAATCAGTCCCGCCATCCGTTCCGTTTCTGAGAGCACGATTTGCAGATCCTGCCTGCCCTGGGATGAAATCCCTTTT
Source organism: Anaerolineales bacterium (assembly GCA_041918465.1). GTDB lineage: Bacteria > Chloroflexota > Anaerolineae > Anaerolineales > Villigracilaceae > Denitrolinea. The sequence goes on along the minus strand of JAYRVQ010000195.1, from coordinate 1,137 downwards.
TCTTCATTAAGAAGGAAAAGCGCGTTCTGGATGGCTTGGAGAGGATTGTTCAACTCATGGGAAACGGAAGCCAGTAAACGTCCCACCAGGGCGAGACGTTCGCTCTGGATCAATTGCAAGCGGACGGCTTTTTCCTGTTGCAGGGAGGTCTGCAGGTCCGAATACAGTTCCGCTTTTTGGAGAGCCACGGCCAATTGCCTGGCCACGGTTTTAACCAGTTGCAGATCATGTTCGGTAAACCGATTTGGCAGACAGTGCTGGACATCCAGCACGCCGAGCACATTATTATCCACCTGGATAGGCACAGCCAGTTCGGAACGGGTATCTGGCAGGAGAGGGTGGGGGATGTAGAAGACCACCTTGTCCACATCGTTGGTAAAGAAAGGCTCACCAGTTTCGACTGCGTGTCCCACAATCCCTGCGCCGGCGGGGAGACGCTGTTCGTTGAGCAGTTCCCCGATCTTTCCGCTTCCGTAGCGCATTACGAGTTCGTCGCTCTGGTTGTCTATGACGAAGATCTGAACCTGATAGTAGCCGAAATTCTGTTGCAGGAGGTGGACCACATCTTTCATCAACTGCTCGTTATCAAGGGATGCGACCAATCCCTGGGTGATGCGATACAGCGCGTTGACTTCCTTCAAACCTTGTTGGGTGGTTTCCAATAGGCGGGCATTTTCGATGGCCAGGGCCGCTTGCGTCCCGAGGGATGCAAGTAGTTGCTGGAGGTCGGATGAGAAGGCATTGGGTTTTCCGCTTTGGATGCTGATCGTCCCAAGGCGGCTCTTTCCTGTTTGCACGGGAGCAACCATTAAGGAACGAAACTTGACGGGATTGTTTTGGCGCAGAAAGCGCGGATCGTTTTCAACATCTGCAATGTTGACGGTTATCCCTTCTGCGATCACCTGTCCTGCTACACCTTTTCCAAGTTGCATGTTCAAGGTGACGTTATCCTGCTTTTCGATACCCGTCACCGCGCGCGGGATAAGTACCTGTTCCTCCTCATCCAAAAGATGGATGACGGCTTGTTCGGTTTCAGGGATCAATTCCCGCGCGGAATCAACGATGCGTTGTAATACCTGGTCGAGGCCGATGCGCTCTGTCTCGCTCAGGGCACGGCTGATATCTGAAAGCGCGTTC
>JAYRVQ010000194.1:0-2199 GCA_041918465.1 Anaerolineales bacterium | reverse complement strand
TGCTGATGCCCTACGCGCGTTCCATCCTCGGCTCCAGCGGGGACGCGTCGTCGGCTTCGGTGGCCAGCCCGATGAAGATGTTCGAGTACATGGCCGCGGGCCGCGCCATCTTGACGAGCGACCTGCCCGTGATCCGCGAGGTGTTGGACGATTCGTCCGCCGCCTTCGCCCCGCCCGAAGACGCCCCCGCGTGGATCGCCGCGCTGACATCCCTGCTCGCCGACCCCGCCCGCCGCGCCGCGCTCGCATCCACCGCCCGCCGCAATGTGGAGAAATACACCTGGCTGGCGCGGGCGGAGAAGATTTTGGATGGGATGTAAGTCGAAATTAATTTCGACTTACAAAACTTGGAGGAAACATGAAAAAACTCACCACCCTGTTCCTGCTCTTGACCCTCATCGCCTGCGGACCCGCGGCGATCACAACGCCGACCGTGACGCCAAGCCCCTCGTCCACGCCCGCGCCGAGGGCTACCAGCACGTCCGCGCCGATGGCGACTAGCGCACCAGAATTTGGCGATCTGGTGCAATTTTGTGCAGAAATACTACCTGCTGTTCCTGAAGGTAGATTTTCCATGGGGACATTAGTTGTAAAGTCGTATGGCGAGGGATTGACTCTTTTAAATTTCGACCAGAAGACACAACGCACAATTCCTGGTTTTTTTACCGATGTTAGCACATCTCCAAATGGGAAATGGCTTTCTTATCTTTCTGATTCACCTACTCATAATGGCTCAGATTTAATCCTTGAATCGGCGGACGAACAAAAGCGGGTTCATCTTGAGGATGATTGGTGGAATTTTGGCCCGATCACATGGCTGAATAACAAACAGGTTTTGTTCCTTACTGATGATGAATTTGGAGCAGGTCCACAGACGATTGCGTTTAACCCTTTTACAGGGGAACAACAAGTTTTGTATCCAGACTTTCCTGATTTTGCGCCCTTTTATGGAAGCGGTTCATTACCACTCTACTTTAACACCACTAATGTTATTTATGACCCAATGCTCAAATATGCTGTTTATCCCCAGGATGCGGACGATGGTTATTATTTTGCGCTAAGGAATCTAGAGACCGGCCAAACAGTGGCGAAAGTTCTAAGCAATGGTTTATATGAGCCTCCTCCTCTCTGGCTTTCTCGTGGCGATGCATTTGTAGTAGCGGCATTTCCTGATAAGGATAGTCCACGAGAGTGGTTTATGGTAAGTCGCGATGGCAAGGTTCGCCAATTAACCAACTTCAAGGATCTATTTCCTGCATACGAAATTAGCTCACATGCCAGTCTTTTATTTGAAGGTTATCTGGTGTTTGGGTTATCCCACGGAGAGACGCCTTCTCAGGTCGGGCCAATGGAACTCTTTATGCTCAGCTTATACTCATTAGACATCTACAACTATTGTATTCCATTCGATGATCAACTTAATCCTGTTTGGTCGCCGTTCGGTCCATATGGCGCTATTCGTTTTTTGGCTGTGCGATATTTAGATCCTAATAAAAAATATCCTTCCATAGTTGTGTTGGATATTGAATCGGGATGGGCTGCAAATGTTTTTTCGGATGACAAGGAAGATAGGATACCCATAGGGTGGTTTTCTGGTAAATAAATCCCCGCATCCCGTTCCGCGTTACAATTCCGCCCATGAAATTCCACATCCTTGCCATCTCCTCCAGCCTGCTCCTCGGCGCGGGAATGTCTGTCATACAACCAGGCAACTTCCTCCTCGGCTGGCTCCTCTTCTCTTTCCTCTTTCTTCTTTCCTTTTACGTTTTACGCTTTACGTTTTTCTGGGCAACCCGCAACCCGCAATTTGTAATTCCTAATTCGCAATTTGTCATTTTGCTCTCCCTCGCCTTCCTCCTCCGCCTCGCCCTCGGCGTTGCCCTCTACACTGGCCTCCCAACAGGCGGCTACGATAACTTGCAGAACCAGGCGGGCTACGTCTTCTTCGACTCCTTCCGCCGCGACGCGCAAGCCTGGGAATTGGCGCAATCCGACGCGCCAATCCTCTCCGCCTTCAACAAGAATTTCTACTCCGACCAGTACGGCGGACTGCTGGCTTTCAGCGCCGCGGCCTACCGCTTCCTCTCGCCCGATGCGCATCGTCCACTGCTCCCCGTCTTCTTCGGCGCGTTGACGTCCGCGCTCGGCCTCGCGTTTTTGTGGAAGGCGGTCGCGCGTCAATGGGACGAGAAGATCGCC
>JAYRVQ010000193.1:0-3358 GCA_041918465.1 Anaerolineales bacterium | reverse complement strand
CATCCTCCACCTCGACCTCTCGAACAAAAGGCAGACGCGAGACTTTCTCGATCTGCCTTTTTCCATCTATCGGGACATCCCGCAATGGGTTCCTCCCCTGCTGACAGACGAACGCGTCCGACTCAACTCGAAGCGGTTCCCGTTCTATAAACATTCCCACGCCTCATTCTTTCTCGCCCTCGACGGCGCGCGCCCCATCGGCCGACTCGCCGTCCTCGACAATCGCAACTACAACGAATACAACCACGAGTCCACCGCGTTCTTCTATCTCTTCGAATGCGAAGACAATCTCGAAGCCGCGACGGGACTCTTCGACGCGGCCTTCGCCTGGGCGCGCTCGCGCGGGCTGACGAAGATTCTCGGTCCCAAAGGCTTTACCCCGATGGACGGGTTCGGCCTGCTCGTCAAAGGCTTTGAGTTGCGTCCCGCCTTTGGATTGCCATACAATCCCGAATACTACATCCCTCTCATCGAAGCGCAGGGATTTCAGCCTTACCGCGACGCCGTCTCTGGCTACCTCGGCGCGGACATCCAATTCCCGCCGCGCATCCACGAACTGGCCGAACGCATCGCATCCCGCCGCGGACTCCGCATCGCGCGCTACACGAAGCGCTCCGACCTGCGCACGCTCGTCCCGCAATTGAAGGAACTCTACAACAACGCCCTGCGCGGCACCGCGGGCAATGCTCCCCTCACCGACGACGAAGTGAAAGCCCTCGCCGATCAACTGCTCTGGTTCGCCGACCCGAAGTTAATCAAGATAGTTATGAAAGATGATCAACCTATCGGCTTTCTGATGGCCTATCCCGACATTTCCGCCGCGCTCCAAAAAACCCGCGGACGGCTTTTCCCCTTCGGCTGGCTGACCCTGTTCCGCGAACTCAAGCGCACCGACTTCCTGAACATCAACGGCGCGGGCCTCATCCCCGAATATCGCGGCTCAGGCGGGACAGCCATCCTCTACAGCGAGATGTTCAAATCCGTGGTCGAGTCAGGTCAGTTCCGCCACGCGGAAGTCATCCAGATCGGCCTTGAAAATGAAAACATGCAACGCGAGATGGAGAATTTTGGTGTGAATTTTTATAAGATGCACCGCACGTACGCCCGTGATTTATCTTGAAACGGGACAAACCACATATGGTAACTATGACGTGAGTCAGCATACAATCATCTCAAAGCATTCATCATAATTCGAATTTGGAGGACTTTATGGTTCAAATCATCGCTGATACTACCTGTAGCCTGCCGCGTGATCTACTAAAAGCGCGCGGTATTCCGCTAGTCCCACAAGTTGTCATGTTTGGGGAAGAGTCATATCACGATGACACTGAAATAGACACCGCCACTTTTCTCGCCAAATTGAAGGCCTCGTCCATCCTGCCCAAGACCGCCGCGCCCGAACCGACGCTGTACTATCCCATCTTCAAGCAGGCGCAGGCGAAGGGTGAAAGCGTGATCATCGTCGCGCCCTCGGGCAAGGTCAGCGGAACGGTGCGCTCTGCCGAAACCGCCGCGCAGGAATTTGCGGAGATGGACATTCGCGTCGTTGACACGCAGACCGTCTCCTGCAACCTCGGTTCGCTCGTCCTGCTCGCCGACGATATGGCCAAAGCAGGCAAGTCGGCGGATGAGATCGAAGCCAAAGTCAAAGATATGATTCCACGCGGGCGAATCTACTTCCTGGTCGCCACGCTCGAATACCTCGCCAAGGGCGGACGAATCGGCGGCGCGAAAAAACTACTGGCCGAACTGCTTGAGATCAAACCCATCCTGACGATCCGCGCGGGACAGGTAGAACCGTTCGAGCAACAGCGTACGCACAAACGCGCGCTGGCTCGGCTGGAGGAAGTTGTCCACGAGCAATGCCCCAAATCGCTTGAGGCGCGTCTGGCGGTGATGCAGGTTGAGGCGGAGGATGAAGCCGGTTTAATGGCCACCAGCCTCAAGTCCTGGTGGGGAGGCGGGGAAGTCCCCATTTACGAACTGCCGCCCGCCATCGTCACGCATGGCGGACCGAAGACGATGGGAGTCGGATTTTTTGTCTAAAATCCACATGGTATAATTTTGCCGCATTCGTGCAAATCCACACAGTAGCCATGGCGTTCGCGCCACGGATTTAATTGAAGGAGTAGGTTATGTCTGGTCATAGCCATTGGGCAACTATCAAACGCAAAAAAGGCGCGGCAGACGCCAAACGCGGCGCGGCATTCACCCGTTTGGCGCGCGAGATTGTGATGGCGGCGCGTCAGGGCGGCGGCGATCCCGATTCCAATTTCCGTCTTGTGCTTGCCATTGAAAAAGCGCGTGCGGGCAACATGCCGAAGGATAATATCGAGCGCGCCATCAAACGCGGCACGGGCGAGGCCAAGGAAGGCAATGTCTTTGAAGAGTTGACCATGGAGGGCTACGGCCCGCACGGCTCTGCCATCATGGTGGACTGCGTGACCGACAACCGCAACCGCACCATCTCTGAGTTGCGTCACGCTTTTAGCAAGGCGGGCGGTAACATGGCCGAACCCGGCGCAGTCGGTTGGCAGTTTGATCGCAAGGCATACTTTTCATTTCCATCAAGTCAGATGGCTTTTGAAAAGGCTTTTGATCTCGGCGTGGTTGCAGGTGTGGACGATGTGCTCGACGCGGGTGAATCGGTGGAGATCATCGGACCCGTGGATACGTTCAAAACTCTCAGCGAGGCCCTGCACCAGGCAGGCGTCACTCCCGATGATTCGGGCCTGCGCTTGATCGCAAAGCAGGAACTCGAACTCGACACCGAGGCCACGCTCTCCGTCCTGCGCCTGATTGATGTGATTGAGGAACTTGACGATGTGCAGGAAGTCTTCCACAACGTCAAATTGACCGAAGAGGCCATGGCTGCCCTCGAAGCCGCGTAAACATAAATTCTGAATTCAGAATTCTGAATTCAGAATTTTTTCTTATGACCCTCGCTCTTGGAATTGACCCTGGCACCGCCACGACCGGTTACGGACTCGTCCGCCTCGAGCCGGACGGGAGGCTGGTCGCCGTTAAATATGGTGTCATCCTCACCCCAAAGGATGAGTCCCCTGCAGCGCGTCTGGAAATGTTCTATCGTGACCTGCGCGCCCTGCTGAGAAAATTCCATCCCGACACGGCTGCCGTGGAAAAATTATTCTTCCAGCGCAACGTCTCGACCGCCATCGCGGTAGGACAGGCGCGCGGCGTGGCGTTGCTGGCTCTGCAACAAGCGGGGATCGAATCCTTCGAGTACACGCCAAACGAAGTCAAACAAGCCGTGGCGGGATATGGCTCCGCGGACAAAAAGCAAGTGCAGGATATGGTGCGCGTCCTGCTCCAACTGAACGAAATCCCCAAACCAGAT
>JAYRVQ010000192.1:0-2343 GCA_041918465.1 Anaerolineales bacterium | reverse complement strand
GACAGAGTAAAGAAGGCAGGCGTCATCAGCCAGAAGTGCCAGCGTCCCAGTTTCTCGTCCAGGCGGCGGCCTGTGGCTTTTGGGAACCAGTAATAGAGCGCGGCAAAGAACGGGAAGACGAATCCGCCGAAGAGCGTATCGTGGAAATGACCGACGATCCAATACGTGTCGTGCAGGTGAAGGTCTGTCGAAACGGTGGCATTTGGAGGTCCAGTAAGACCGCCCATCAGAAAGACAACGATCGCCCCCACCACAAAGAGAAACGCGGCGGGCATGGGAGTCGTGATCTTGCCCTTCCAGAGAGTCGCGACCCACGAGAAAAATTTCACACCGGTCGGGACGGCAACGAGGAGGGTGCTGTACATAAAGGGGACGCGCAGGTACTCGTTCATGCCGGAGGTGAACATGTGGTGCGCCCAGACAAGAAAGCCCACCAACGCGATGGCGAGAGATGACATGGCGACCCACTTATAACCAAAAAGCGGCTTGCGGACAAAGACCGGCAGAAGTTCAGAGACAACACCCAGGCCAGGCAGGATGAAAACGTACACCGCCGGGTGTGAGTAGAACCAGAACAAATGCTGGAAGAGGATCGGGCTTCCGCCTTTGGCCGGGTCAAAGAAGCCCATACCAAACAAACGCTGGAACATGACCATCTGGAACGACAGGCCAATCAACTGGGTTGCCGTGAGCGAGATGATGGAAGTCGCGATGGAAGCCCAGACAAAGATCGGCAGGCGGAAGGCGGTCATGCCTCTGGCGCGCATACGGAGGACAGTGGCAATCAGGTTGAGCGCGCCGAGGATGGATGACCAACCCGCCGTAAACACACCAAGAAAGAACATTTGCATGCCGAGCGGAGCTTTGGCTGAAAGCGGAGGATAGCCCGTCCAACCAGTATCAAACCCACCAAGGATCAGACTGGAAACCAGCAGGACAGCGGCAGGCACGGCAATCCAGAACGAGAACGCGTTCAAGCGAGGGAAGGCCATATCGTGCGCGCCAATCAGCAGAGGCGCAAGATAGTTCATCAGACCAGCGATGCCGAGCAGGATCGAAACGATCATGATCATGCCATGCAAACTCATTAATGTGTTGTAGAATTGCAGGCCATTCTGGCTGAAGAGTTTGAAATCGGTGGTCAGGAATTGCAGTCCCGAGGCGGCCAACTCCGTGCGGAAGATAAGAGCAAACGTCCCGCCCAACACCAACAGAACTAGGGCGGTGATGGTGTATTGAATGCCAATCACCTTGTGATCAAGCGAAGGGCTGAAGAATTTTTCGAAGCCAGGAGCGTCGGCGCGATGCTCAGGAACATCAATGCCGCGCGCCATCTTGATCCAGTCATCAACCACGCCGTGACCCAACAGGAAGGAGATCACACCCGTCAGCCCGCCAAAAACCCAGGCCGGTTCGGTAAAGAGGAAAGGCGGGCCAAAAGTTTTCAACCCCATGAGGGCGCGGATGCCCGTCACGAACAACGCACCACCCAGCGTGCCAACAATCTGCCAGACAATACCGCGCGTGATGGTGCGGTAGCCGACCAGCCCGTAGAAGAACAGCGCGACTCCAACGAGCAGGGAGAAGAATCCCGCAATGGAGGCAGTAAAATTCACGCGCCCTCCGATGAGGGCGTCTAGGCCCAATCCCCCAAGGTAGCCGATCACCATTCCAACGAGAAGGTATAGGTGTGCGCGCGTTACAGGTTTCATGTCTTTCATTTTTCTTGTCTCCATACGCCCTATTTCAGCGTTTTAAGATACGCGATGATGCTTGCAAGTTCTTCCTCGGTAAACATGTAGGCAGGCATAACCTGATTTTCAAAACCTGCCACAATTTGCACAGATGGATTAAGGATCGACTCAATGATGAAGGCTTCATCCGCCGTGACAGAAGTCCCATTCGACAGACTCACCTGCGAACCGAACAAGCCAAACCAGGTGGGACCGATCAGTTTGGAGCCTTCAACGCTGTGGCAACCCAGACAGCCACTGGACTTGGCCAGCAATTCACCTTTGCCTTCGGGGGTTAGTCCCGCGGCGGCGGCAATGGCCTGCTGTTCTCCCACCCAGGCTGAGAAATCGGTCTCGGAGGAAACAAATACCAGTTCCTCCATGCTGTAGTGCGCCGTTCCGCATAACTCGGCGCAACGGACTTTGAACGGCGCATCTTGAGGGGTCAACGCGGTGGGGGTGATTCGTAATTCGGTAACGAGACCAGGCACAACGTCCTGTTTGACGCGAAATTCGGGGACCCAAAAGGAGTGGATCACATCCTTGGATTGCATCCGCAAAAGAACCTGTTTATCCTTGGGTAAATGTAATTCCTTGGACACGATCCCAT
>JAYRVQ010000191.1:0-2179 GCA_041918465.1 Anaerolineales bacterium | reverse complement strand
TTTTGTAAAAGGGAATCCTATTCGATATCCAAACGATGGGCATCCAACATCACGCGTGTGTCACGTGAGCCCAATGCAAGACCCAGCTCACGTGCCGCCACCTGGAGGGCACTCTCCACGCTGGTGGTGTTCTGGATTTTTCGGCTGATGGAACTGATCATGGCCTCATGTTGGGCCTGTTGCTGAGACTCGGCATACGCGCGCGAGTTTTGGATGGCCACAGCAACCTGGTTGGCGATGGATTGCAAAAGCTCGGTATCTTCGGTTTTCAATCCATCCACAATGTTATGTTGCACATCCAACACACCCAGCACGGTATCTCCCAATGCAATGGGAACAGCAGTTTCGGATCTTGTTTCCGGTAAAAGCGGATTCGGCAACCAATTTGGATCTGTTGATGTGTCTGGGACGAGAATAGGGGAATTGGTTTCCGCGACCCGGCCTACGAGGCCGCGTCCTTTCTGGACCTTATGATTGCGCGCCAGCATGGTGGCCCCTGCCTCGCCCGTGCCGCCTGCCATGACCAGGTTTTGCTGATTCGTGTCGAAGAAGTAGATATGGGCGTGGTAATAATTGAAAGCGCTCTTCACCTGTTCCACCACTTCTTTCACCAGTTGCTTTTCATCGAGGATGGTGGACAGGCGGCGGCTGACTTCGGTGGATGTGGCCAGGGCTTTGGTGCGATCGGCCACGCGTTGTTCCAGTCCCGTTACCAGAGATTGGATTTGGCCTGCCATGTTGTTGAAGGATTCACCAAGTTTTCCCACCTCATCTTTTGAGAATATCTGCGCGCGGACCGAGAAATCGCCTGTGGCAAATCTTTCCGTATCCAGAGTTAATTTTTCGATTGAATTCGTGAGCAGATTTCCAAATAGGTATCCCAGCAATATACTTACCAGACCGGCAAAGAAAATAACGATCAAGGTCTGGTCGAACACCCGTTCCTGCTCTTGAACGATTATTTTTGCATCAATATCGATCCCGATCACCCCGACTCGATCCCCTGTGGATGAAAAAATGGGGGCATAGCCGGAAATGAACGACCCGAATCGGTCTGTGTAGATTTCAGGATCAACCATTGGAACTGTCATTGTGTCGTAATTGGCCGCAAGTGTTTCACTGGGGTCATCGTATCTTTCCCCGAATGCCGCGAAGTCCTCCTCCCCGGGTTCACCTGCATCGACAACAAAGTAAAAACCATTTTCGTCCTTGCTGGCAGTCCAAACGTAGACGAATTGAGAGTCGGTGGAACGGATCTTTATATTCTGGACGCGGAACTTTTCGTAGAGCGGATCCTGGTCGGATGAAATGCGGGCGAATTCATCTCCATTTTGTTGCAACGCGGCAATCGCGACAGCCGTTTCCACCCGGCTTCGAAACTCTTGCAGAGATTTTTCTGTCAGGTTCTTGTAATAAATATATCCCGACACAACCACAACTGAGATTGCTGTAAAAGAAAATGCCAAAATGAATTTTGTCCGCAGGGAGAAATCACGGAACTGTCGAAGGGTGATAATGCCGAGAGTTACAACAACAGCCCCAGCAATAAACGGCGTTGTGGATATCAATGCAGAGATGGATGGCCGTTCCCATGGGATGAGCTGGTCCAGTAAAAGATTGAGAACGGCAATGACTGCCCCTACGATCGTGGCGCGGCTGGCAGATGCGGAGGCAAGGGTCTGACCAACCAGGATGATGATGACAGCCAAATAGGTAACACTTGACATGAATCCCAGGCCTGCCAATAATGCGGTCCTGAAAGTAATGATAAGAGTGATGCTTATGAAAGCCAGGATTATGGCTGGCTTGAGTCTCTCGCGCAAAGCCAGCGCCGCACTGCCTATCAGTGCGAAAGCAGCCGCAATAAAAATGACCGCTACCGCCAAGAGTTGCCACTGATTTGTTTGTATTCTCAGACGGAGCATGAGAATTGCGTTGGCGAGGATTGCCAGCATGACAATAGCGACAACGACAATCAGGTTTCGCTGTTGTGGGGACAATCCCTTCATAAATCGGAAAAAGTTTTTCATAGAATAATTCCTTCCGTGGAAGCGCCCTGTTTCTCTTGGATGCTGGCAGGGTTCAAGTTGACGCTCGCCCGCGTCCCCAGAGCACGGCCTACTTCCCGCACGGCGACCTTTAATGCTTCTTCCACTCGGGTCGTGCTTTGGATCTGCTG
>JAYRVQ010000190.1:0-5186 GCA_041918465.1 Anaerolineales bacterium | reverse complement strand
AGCGATGTAGACCGTGCCATCTTCCTGCACGTCCACCTTGGTGCCTGTCTCTTCCTGCAGGGCGCGGATATTCTTTCCGCCTGGGCCGATCAGCGCGCCGATCTTCTCCACGGGAATTTTCACAGTGATGATGCGCGGCGCGTGTGGTTTCAGTTCTGCGCGCGGCTGGTCAATGACTTCCAGCATTTTATCCATGATCGAGAGACGCGCCACGCGCGCCTGTTCGAGTGCTTCCTTCATCATCTGCGCGCTCAAGCCAGAGATCTTGATGTCCATTTGCAGGGCGGTGATGCCATTGGCGGTTCCCGCCACTTTGAAATCCATGTCGCCGAGATGGTCTTCCGCGCCCTGAATGTCAGTGAGAATTTTGTAGCGGCCAGAATCATCCGTGATGAGGCCCATTGCCACGCCTGCCACAGGAGCCTTGATCGGCACGCCCGCGTCCATCAACGCGAGAGTGGATCCGCAGACGGAGGCCATCGAGGACGATCCGTTCGACGCGAGAACTTCCGAGACGACGCGCAGGGTGTACGGGAACGACTCTTCCGCGGGGATGACCGGCTCGAGCGCGCGTTCGGCCAACGCTCCATGCCCGACTTCGCGACGGCTCTGGCCACGAAGAGGCTTGACCTCGCCCGTGGAGAACGGCGGGAAGTTGTAGTGGTGCATGTAGCGTTTGGTGTCGGCGGGACCGAGGTTATCCAGTTCCTGTGCCTCGCCCAGCGTGCCGAGCGTGGCGAGGGAGAGAACCTGCGTCTCGCCGCGGGTGAAGATGCCAGAGCCGTGTGAGCGCGGGGAGAGTCCCACCTCGCACCAGATCGGGCGGATGTCCGTCGGGCCGCGGCCATCGGGACGTTTTCCCTGCCCGAGGATGCGCTCTCGGACGATCGTCCCTTCAGCCTGGTCAAACGCCTCTCGGACGGAGGCCATTGACGGGTAGTCCGATGCGGACGCGCCAGCGGGGACGGTGCAAAACTCGGCAACGACTTCGTCTTTGAGGGTTGTCATCCCGCCGTAAAATTCATTCTTGGAAAGGGGCTTGTCGAGCAGTTCGGTCATCGGGGCGCGGACTCGATCCAGCACTTTCTTTTGTACTTCGGCGTTCGGCACGTTGAGGGTGGGTTCGCGCTTGGGCTTGCCCACTTCGGCCTGCATCTTGAGTTGCACTTCCACCAGCGGCTGAATGGCCTGGTGACCAAAATCGAGCGCGGCGGCCATGATATCTTCGGGGACTTCGTTCGCGCCGCACTCCACCATCAGAATGGCGTCTTTGGTGCCAGCCAGCCGAAGATCGAGGTCGGAAGCGTCCATCTCTTTGAAGGTTGGGTTGGCGATGAATTGACCATCCACGCGCGCCACGCGGACAGCGCCCACGGGTCCGCCCCAGGGAATGTCCGAGATCATGATCGCGGCGGAGGCGGCGTTGATCGCCAGCACATCCAGCGGATTTTCGCCATCCGAAGAGACCGAGAACATCATCACCTGCACTTCATTGCGCATTCCATGCTGGAAGAGCGGGCGCAGGGGACGGTCAGTCAGGCGGGCGGTGAGAATGGCGTCAGTGCCAGGACGTCCCTCCCGTCGAAAGAACGAGCCGGGGATTTTTCCGCCTGCGTATAGCCGCTCTTCGTATTCCACCTGGAGCGGGAAGAAGTCAATGCCTTCGCGCACGCCACCCATGGTTGCGGCCGCGAAGACGATGGTGTCATTGAGCGCGATGGTCACTGCGCCGCCAGCTTGCGCGGCCAGTTTGCCCGTCTCGAATGTGACGGTGCGCGATCCGACTGTCGTCGTGAATCGTTTTGATTCGGGTTTCATATTGTCTCCTGTAATTGTGGAGCGGGATGGTGTCCCGCTGTGCGGCGGAATGCCATTCCGCCCCACGGTTTCCGCCTGGGTCAGGGACTGAAGAGCGGCGGCAAAGTCCCCTTCAGGGGGCAAAAGTTTTGCCAGCACTATTCAATTCCTGACGAGCGGTTTAAAAAGACCCTAAAGGCCAACGAGACCTTTAGGGTCTAACGGACTTACTTGCGGCGGAGGTTCAGGCGTTCTGTAACATCCAGATAGCGCTGATATTCCGTCTTACGCAGGTAGGCCAGCATCCTTCGGCGCTGTCCCACCAGTTTGAGCAAACCGCGGCGGCAGGACTCATCGTGCTTGTTCGCGCGCAAGTGCTCGGTCAACTGTGTAATGCGGTTGGTGAGCAGCGCGATCTGCACTTCGGGCGAGCCTGTATCCGTCGCGTGGCGATGAAAATCTTCAATCGCCTTGGTTTTAACTTCCTTATCGAGAGGCATGACGTGTGCTTCCTTTCTTTAGATTATGGCGGGACTTTCACCCGCACTGCGCAGGTCTCCATGCCTACAGCGTTTTCCTCTGAAGAGGACTTACCGTTGGGCAGGACCAGTCACGGGCGGGGATTATACCAGAAAGAAGGCCTTATAATGAGCGAAATTTGGAGGCAAAATGTCCCTGATTGCTCCTGTCTACTGGCTTCTTGGTTACCTGCTTGGCTCGCTCCCCTTCGCTCTGTGGATCACACGCCTTGTCAAAGGTGTGGATGTGCGCGACGCGGGTTCGGGTCATGTTACCACCACCAACACGATTCGACAGGCGGGATGGGCCGCGGGCGCGCTTGTCCTCGCGCTGGACCTAGGAAAGGGATTCCTAGCCGTCTGGTTGGCGCGTCACGCGGGACTTTCGGGCTGGTCGCTCGCGCTGACGGGTTCCCTTGCCGTCGCGGGGCACTGCTGGCCCGTCTTCGCCCAATTTCGCGGCGGGATGGGACTGGCTACCATGGGTGGCGGGCTAATCGCAATTTCCCCGCTAGCTTTTCTGCTTGCACTTGGAACGTTGATTTTCCTGGTTTTAGTCATCCGCCATTCGGCGCGCGCCAGCGTTGTCACCGGGCTGGTTGTCCCACTTGTGCTTTGGCTGGCTGGCCTGCGCGGGGACGTAATCTGGCTGGCGGCATTTTCAGGAATCGTGATCACCATCCGCTTCACGATTGACTGGAATCGCAAATATCGCGAATTGTGGCTGGACCGGGAAAAGAAGATATAATCGCGCCAAGTGACAGTCACTTCTGAAGAGACTGTCACTTGGGTAAAACTTTTCCGCGAGGGAAAATCATGCGCCCCGATTGGGACTCCTATTTCATGAAGATCGCCTTTGCCGTATCCGAACGCAGCACCTGCGACCGTGCCTTTGTGGGCTGTGTGCTGGTACTCGAAAAACGCATCCTGACAACGGGATTCAACGGTTCGCCCGCCGGACAGGATCATTGTGACGAGGCGGGTCATCTGATAGTGGATGGTCATTGCGTGCGGACGATCCACGCGGAGACGAATGCCATCATCCAGGCCGCGTTGCACGGTGTCTCGACCAAAGGTGCAACCTGCTATGTAACACATCTACCGTGCATCAACTGTACCAAAGTGCTCATCAACGCGGGTATCACGCGCATCGTCTACGGAGACGCATATCGTTCAGACGAGAACGCTCTTAACTTCATCAAAGCCGCAAAAATAGAACTGGTCCACAACAAATTCGATACCGCGGGAGGCTAGTACTACAATGCTGATGATTTTTATTTGCCAAAAGCATTGAAAAGGGAATACAATATGAGTATGAAAAACCCTGAAGGCCCTTTGTTGGTTGTAGAGGACATCCCTGATACTCTCCAGCTGGTGAACCTGGCGCTGACGTATAAAGGATATCGCGTGACCACTGCCCGTAATGGGCAGGAAGCGTTGGAGGCAATTCAGCGGGAGCGTCCTGCGCTCATCATCACCGATATATTAATGCCTCGTATGGATGGGTTTAGCCTCGTTCATAGATTGCGCATCAATCCCGATACGCGCGGGATCCCGGTCGTTTTTCTCTCAGCCACCTACGTCGCCCCCGAAGACAAGGAATTCGCGGCCGCCATTGGCGTGACCCGTTTCATCGAAAAGCCGATTGTCCTCGAGGAATTGCTACGAACGGTCTCAGAACTGCTTTCCCGCGGCACGCTTGCTGACAGCAAACCGCTCGATACACAAAAGTTTTACGAGGGCTATCGCACACGCCTGGAGACAAAACTAAAGCAGAAGGTTAAACAGATCTCCCGTACCGAGTCCATGCTGGATACCCTGCCTCAGGACGAGAGATACTCCTTCCGCGCTTCCATGCAGTCGGCAATCGAAGAACGGGACGAGATCCAGCATCTGCTGGATCAAATCCGCAAGGTGTTGGATGGGGATGCTAAATCGGAATAAAACGATATGTTTTCAGATTGCCTCCGCTCATCAGAACGGAGGCGTTTTTTACTCAGGGGACGAACCGATCGTAAAATCGTAATCCTTTGTATCTGCCTGGTTGGAGAATCCCGAAGCAATCAAAATTGTTTCGGGACTGTTTATCACCCCGATGAGCAAATTCCCTTCACGGAAAAAGATGAATCTGTCAGCAGAGACCCAGCGCAGGCTGTAGGGCGTAATCGGTTCTGTCAGCGGGGAGGGCAGGATTCCGATCCCAGCCGTCAGCAATAACATGGGATGGGCATTCGAAAAGACAACGCGCTTCGAATCTGGCGACCAATTCCACGGAACGAGCATGGGCGCTCCCTCGTAGGAGGCGATGATTGTGTCCGCGTTGGAGGCTTCGATGATGTGCAGTTCGTCTGTGTTGGCGGTGCGCTTGACATAAGCGACCTTCAATCCATCGGGAGAGATAATGGGCTGGCTTACATGGTAAGGGACAGATTGAAATTCAGAGAGCGTTGCCGAGAAACCTCCTCCAGATGGAATAAAGTAGTATCTGCTTCTTTGGATATCAGGAAACGGCACTGTTGTGTAAAAACCTGTTCCGTTCGATAACCAGACAACTTGAGGTCCGTCATCAATTTTTGTTGAATATGAAATGAATTTGATAACATTGATTAAATCGCTACCATCAGAGTTAATTAACCATATTTGGGTCAATGATGAGAGTGCCAGTCGAGTACCGTCGGGTGAAAATGTGAATAGTCCTCCATTTTTTGTCAATAGCATTTGGGGTGTTTGGGACGCGACATCTACTCGGTGAAGATCATCGGAAGGAAGGCTGACCTGACCTTTTTCCCATTTTGTAGTGAAATAAATCCAATGGGAGTTGGGTTGAAAGCCAAATTGTCGAAATTGAATGTCAAATCCATCAACTGGAGT
>JAYRVQ010000189.1:0-2689 GCA_041918465.1 Anaerolineales bacterium | reverse complement strand
GGTCAGCGGCCCCACCGTCCTGTTCAACTGGAACAACTCCACGGTCCCGGTTGGAACCGTTTTCGATCACTACCAGTTGCAAATTTCCACCAACAATACTTTTACGGCCCTGATCCACAACCTGAATATTGCCGGCGTTGATAATTCGCAGGATGATACCGCCGTGCTGAATCCGGCCACCACGTATTACTGGCGTGTCCGTTCCTTCAATGCTGAGGGCGAGTACAGCGCGTGGACATTGACGCGCAGTCTGCGGATCAAATTCATTACACCGATCGCGCTATCTCCTGGTGTGGATGTTCCAGATGCCGCGCCCAATACCCATATGCGCCGCCCGACCTTCGTCTGGGAGCCTGTGCCTGGTGCGAAAAACTATACGGTGGAAGTTTCCACACTTAGCACTTTCGCTTCCAAGGCTATCAACGCCACCGCCACAACCACCTTTTATACTCACACTGCCGACCTGTCGGCAAATACCACATATTACTGGCGCGTGCGCGCCAACGGTACGTATGGTCCCAGCGCATACTCCTCGCCGGTAAAAACTTTCCAGACTGGCAATCCGCCCGATGTGCCGACCCTGTCCAAACCTCTCGACAATACCCTGTTCGCCACGAATACGGTGATGCTGGACTGGAATACGGTCAACGTGCCGATCTCGTCTCCTGCTTTCTATAAGTATGAAGTGCAGGTTGCCAGCGACAGCCTGTTTACATCGGTTGTTCAGCTCCTGGATGTGCCCGGAATCAACACCACGGAAGTTCTTACCACCCCGTTCCAGGGCGGCCTGACCTATTACTGGCGCGTCCGCTCGGTAAATGTTGGAGTTGATACCATTGGCGGAAGCGATGATGATGACTATAGCGGTTGGTCGTTGTCCCGCAGGTTCCGCATCGTGTTCGATGGGCCTGTTTTGTTGCTTCCCGCGAATGGGGACATCAACGTAGATCGTAAACCCACCTTCACTTGGGAAGCCATCCCCGGCGCCACATCGTACACATTCCAGGTGTCCACGAGCACGGCGTTTACAGTCCTGGCGGTCAATCGCACCGTCCTCGCGCCGAACACATCGTATGTGCAACTCGTAAACTTGTTGCCAAACACGGTCTACTACTGGCGTGTACGCGCCAATGGCACCTACGGTCCAGGCGCCTGGCAGACTGTGGTGTTCTCCTTCACAACCGGGCCGTAACTCTCTTCTGCCCGCTTGAATCAATGACCGCCCGAGGAAACATCTTCGGGCGGTTTGAATTTAAGAATCACCTGCTTTCGTCTGGAGTGCGTCGCTCCCTCTTCACTTCACCGCGCTGACGATCCCCGCCACGTGCTCAGGCGTGGACCCGCAACAGCCGCCCACAATTTTTGCCCCTGCCGCAACGTATTTTTTCGCGAATTCGCCCATCTCCTGCGGCGTCACCTTGTACACCGCCTGGTTGTCCGCGCCCATTTCGGGCAGGCCTGCGTTCGGCTTGGCCCACAGGATGGCGTCCGGCGCGGAAGCCCGATATTCCTGCAATATCTTCTCCATATTTTCGAGCGTTGTCCCGCAGTTCGCTCCGATGACGGACGCGCCCAAAGGCAAAAATGTTGATGTTACTTGCGCGGGTTTGACGCCCATCATGGTGCGCACGCCGCGGTCATAACTAAAAGAGACTACTGCGGGCAGGTCCGTGACGCGGCGTGCGCCCTCCAGCGCGGACCTGGCTTCATCGAGCGCGAACATCGTCTCGATGACGAGCAGGTCCACGCCCGCCTCGACCAACGCTTTGGCCTGTTCCTCGTACGACGCGGTTGCCTCCTCCGGGGTCATCGGCCCGTAGGGTTTCATCAACAGGCCGGTCGGTCCAAGCGAGCCGCCCACGAGTACCCCTGTCCGCTTCGAAGCGGCCTTGCGCGCCAAGTCCCCTGCGCGCTGATTGATCTCAACCACCTGGTTCGCCAGCGGGGATTCGCGCAAGCGCAGGCGCGTCCCGCCGAAGGTGCAGGTCAGGATGATATCCGAGCCTGCGTCCACAAAACTTTCAGCCAATGCCAGGATTTTATCGGGCTGTTCCAGAACCCAGGCTTCGGGCGATTGACCTGATACCAGCCCAGCCTTCTGCAGGTTTGTGCCCGTCGCGCCGTCAGAGATCAATATTTCTCCGCTTTGTAACCGTTCAATGAAACCAGTCATGCGTCCCTCCGAATGTTTGATACTGCGAGTATACCAAAACTGACAACCATCTCTCAAATCTGGCGTTCAATCGGGTCGGTGCAATAATTTCTCCAACCACTCGAAGACGATCTGGCTGATGCGGTCGCTCGACTCGCCAAACTCGCGGTTGATCTCCCCGTGTGTTTTTTCGGGAGCGGGAAGCAGTTCCGAGGAAACGCCTGCCTCCTGAAGTGTCTTAACAAATTGCTCCGAGAAAAAGACGCGGCTTTGCTTTTCTCCGGTATATGCGATCAGGAACGGAGGAATGTTTTTATCCGCTTCCGTATGCCATTGCGGTGACATGGTTTTCCAAAATTCAGGATTGTCGCCGAAGGTTTTCCAATACACCTCGCCTTGTTCGGGTGACAGGTTAGACATCAATTTGAACATGTCGTATGCCTGTGTGTCGAGCGAGACGATCCCCGCAAGATCCGCCAATTCCAGCCCTTCTGTTTGTAGATAGGATTCGTCTGTGCCGAGCAACGAGACGAGATG
>JAYRVQ010000188.1:0-3917 GCA_041918465.1 Anaerolineales bacterium | reverse complement strand
GTTTTCCTCCTATCAGCCAGTAGTTTTGGCGGAATGCCATTCCGCCCCACGAAGTGTATCACTTGCTTAGCGAATTTCCGAAGATTTCGGTGTCTTGCATAATTCTTTCAGGATGCGCGTACAAATTAAACCGATTCCTCCTCGCATACCCAATCAACGTAATTCCCCACTTTTCCGCCAGTTCAATCGAAAGGGACGAGGGTGATGTGCGCGAGATCAGGATGCCCGCGCCCAGTCGCACGGCTTTCTGCAACATCTCCGAACTGATGCGTCCTGTGGTGATGAGGATGCGTCGGCTCGGCCAGACGTTTTGCATGAGACATTGTCCCGCGATTTTGTCCAGCGTGTTGTGGCGTCCGATGTCTTCGGCAGAGAGGAGGATGCGCTCGCCGTCGGTCAACGCGGAGGTGTGGACTCCGCCCGTCTCGCGGTACAGGTCTTGCGCGTCGAACAACATCTCGACCAGGTGGCTGATTCTGCTGGCAGGGAGGACAAATCCATTTGGGGCCGCGGCCGCACGAGGTCGCGCAATGGAATCGACGGCGGTCATCCCGCCTGAACAGCCCGAGGTGCGCGTCCAATCGGTTGGCTTTTCGACAGCGTGATTCAGCCAAACATCCACGTTGTCGCCGTGTTCGCAGAGTCGGACTTCGACAACTTCATCCATTGAATCGATGACGCCTTCATTAAAGAGGAAACCGACTGCCATCGCTTCGAGAAGGACGGGCGTGCACATGAACGAGACCCACACGTCGCCGTTGACCGTCAGCGAGACGGGCGTCTCGACGATGGTACTGGCATCAATGGGTTTGGATTCGGTAGAGTCGATTTGGAAATATTGAATGGGTTTGCGGGGAGAGAGCATGGTTCACCTGTAAATGCGGTACATGCATGAAACGGATTTCACGGAGTTGCACGGATGGATCTTAAGAAAAATCCGTGAAATCCGTCCAATCCGCGTAATCCGTGTACAAATGGTTTAATCTCCATCTTTCTTTTTGTAACTCTTCTTGTGCGCGGCGAAAAAACGATCGGGGTCGGACAAAAAGGCATCGAGACAGGCGTCGGTGCAGAGGTAAATGATCTCGCCGCGATACTCGGCCTGCGGAAAAAATTCCGGATCGGAGCGGAAGACACGTCCGCACAACGCGGTGAAGGTGGGGCGCTGGACTTTACTTTGGGTTTCGGTGATTTCAGTATTGATCGTCATTGGATGCGTGTCAATTCTAATCGGTTTTTAGTTCAAGGCACGATTTTTTTGAGGAGTGGAATCTTTTGCAGGGGATAAATGATGGCAAAGGATATGATGAACGCGATCAACGCGGTGGCCGGGATGGCGAGCAGCGGATGAAAACTGTCCGTGTAGAGACGAAATCCGAAAATGCCGTCGTTCATGAATTTCAGCACCATGATGTGGACGAGGTAGATGCCGAAGGTCGCTTTTGATACGGTCACCAGGATTCTTTCGACAGAGGGTGAGATGCGTTGTTCAATAAAATGCGCCGCGCACTTGAACGCGATAAAACCTGCCAGTGACAACAGAACAACGTGCCATTTCAGGTAATCGAAAAGGTTCGTGTCGAATTTGCCCCCGTCCGCGGTGAGGGAATACGCCCAGAGGGTTTTTCCGGCTACGGAGAGAATCACCAGCGCGACCGCGAACCAAATAGTCTTTGCCGAATATTCCCGCCTGCCGAGATAATATCCTGCGAGGTAATATCCCAGAAAACCTGAAATGTAGGGTTGTGCAAAGAGCGCCAGCCCGTAACCTGTCAGATGGGAAAACAGTTCGAATACGAAGGACGCGGCGAACCAGATTCCGATGGCGTACAACAATTCCATATCCGAAGCGGATTGGACAAACCGCCGCAGGATGGGGGTGACGAGGTACAGTCCCAGCAGAGCATACAGGAACCAAAGATGGAAATGCCCGGAGTTGGCGAGAAAGCTTTTAATCGGGAGCAGGATGAGGTCCAGGAATGAAGCGCTTTCCGTAAACGCGCCGTCCCACCAGAGGTAGAGTACTGTCCATGCAAAAAGGGGAATCAGGATCTTCGGGAGTCGTTTTTTGAAGAAGGGCAAAATGTCGTCGCGCGCAGAGAGCAACAGATAGCCGCTGAGCATGAACAATAGCGGGACGCACATGTTTACGAGGGATTTGTACGCAACGCCGGTCAGCCACCAGGAGGGGATGGCGTCGTTTTTGAACGGGGCCTTGCCCCACAGCGAAAACACAACCTGATCACCGGCGTGCATGGCGATGACCATCAACACGCCGAGGATGCGGAGCATGTCTGCCCAGAGAATGCGTTTCGGTGACGTTTGCATTATTCCACAAACCTTCCGACCAACTTCACGCAATCATGTTGAAAAACTTCTTCTTTGTGCGGCGCGTCGGGGAATTCGCTGGTCAGGTCTTGTGCGGGGAAGTGGAGATTCTCGTGCAGGTCGCCACGCCATTTGGGGCAATCGGTCACATCGTAGACGAGGCCGCGGTACGCGATCCATTTGCGCGTCCCGCGCTCGCCCGAGTTGCGGCGGAGTTCGAGGAGGGTGATGAGGCGGTCGGGGATGTCCATGCGGGGGATTCGTCAGGATTTCATTTTTGTTTCGGTGCGCGGTATTCCAGAAAATCGGCTTTCGGGTAGGATTTTTCACTGACTTCGAAAATCCCCGTTTGCGGATTCTGCTGGTTTCCGCCCAGCAATTTGATATGCGTATCCGTCTCGCCGAGATAAAACCCAACATGGCCGAAATTGACCTGACGCTGGAAGACGACCACGCATCCGACGTACGGCTCGTTGATGTGTTCGCCCCAGTTCTGCCAGGAGCGCGCCAGCGCGGACTTGGTTCGGTCGCGGCCCACCTGCATCATGCACCAGTTGACGAAGCCGGAGCACCACGGAGTTTCGTCTTGTGAGCGCAATGCCTCGCTGATATTGGTGGTTGTGTTGAGATACTCCACCACGCGCGGGTTGTTCGCTGCGCCGGGATATTCGTACACCCCAAGTTCATTTCTCGCGATGGTAAACCAGGGAGGCTCTGTCTGCTTCATGCACCGCCGATACAGCCACCCTTCCCTGCCGTTGTGTTTGGTTCTAATCCAATCTCCCTTTTCGTTGGCTCCATATTTTTCGATAACTCCGCCTCGTTCGATCCTGTCTAAAATATCGGCAAGGACGGTCGGCTCTTTCCGAAGAGTCAACTGCTTGACACTGACCCGAAAAAATTCTTTGGATGCGGTCATGGCTGAGACTCCTTTTTGACGGATTATATCTTGGAAACCTGACATGTCTTATCCGCGCCGTGCCAATCATTGCACTTGCGTAGACACAGAACCGTGAACAAGAGAATCTCGCGAAGACATGTCAGGTTTTTTTACTCGAACACCGCCACTGCTCTCACCGGCGAACCCGTTCCGCCGCGGATCTTGAGCGGCAGACCGATGAATCGGAAGCGTCCGCGCCCGATGAGAAGATGCAGATTGACCAAATTCTCGTAGTGCGTGAATCCCATCTCCCCGCAAATGAGATGAACCTCCTGATTGGAAACATGACGCACGCCCGGCGACATCGTCTCCACGCCGAACGCGGCGATTCTTTTCTGACCAAGCCAGCGGGCCGCGTCCACGCTCAGGCCGGGGCCGCGATCCCAGTCCTCGGTCCCGAAGGCGCGGCGAAAGTGGTCGGTGTAGATCAGGACGGTGTCGCCCGCCCGAATGTCCAGCCCCGCGGCGGAGAGGGCGCGTTCCAGGTCATCCACTTCGATCAACTCGCGAAATTTTTTGTGCGATAGATCCAGGCAAATCCCCTCGGTGTAAAACATTGTGAGCGGCATCGTCTCGATGGATTGGCCGCGGAAAGCGCGTCCCATGTGATTGAACGCGTCGACGTGCGTCCCCGTGTGCTCGCCCAGCT
>JAYRVQ010000187.1:0-3698 GCA_041918465.1 Anaerolineales bacterium | reverse complement strand
CGCATCAATCGCCCGAGGAGTTGTCTCCATTTGCAGGGCTGAGTCACTACCTCGAATCGCTGTCAGCGTTCGCGAAGTGGTCGGAGGGCGCGGCCCTCGTCCTGTCTGGGCATGATGCGCCGATTTTGAATCCGCAGGCACGCATCGCGGAGATTCGTGTCAATCTGGCTCACCGTCTGCATCAAACACTGGACGGGTTTGCCGAGCCAAACACGGTCGCGAATGTTTGCAAACTGGTTTATGGCGAGATTGGCGGATACAACTCCCTGCTCGTGCTCGAAAAGACGGGCGCGTATGTTGAGTACCTTTACCAGCGTGGACTGCTGGAGATTTCCAATTTAAGTGAACTCGAAGACAACCCTGTCATCAAGTATCGCTGTTCAAATCCTGTTCCTGAAACGGAACTCTTACCAAAGGAGAGGGCTTATGTATTCGTTTGAACCAAGTGAAGAGCAAAAAATGTTGATCGACGCAGTGGGCAAGTACGCGGTCAACGACCTGCGCCCCGCGGCGCGGGAAGCGGAGGAGGGCAGGTTACTGCCTCCGAAACTGGTCGCCAAGGGGTGGGAACTTGGCGTCCTGCAAGCCTCCATCCCTGAGGCGTATGGCGGATTTGGGGATCGCTCCGCCATCACGGGCGCGCTGGCTGGCGAAGAACTGGCTTACGGCGACCTGGCGGGTGCGGTCGCGGTCGGGACCCCGAACCTGTTCGCGCTTCCGATTTTGCTCGGCGGCACCGAGGAGCAAAAAAAAGAATTCCTGCCGAAAGTCATCGAGGGCAACTGGACTCCGTTCACGTCCGCGCTGATCGAATTCGCGTTCGACTTCGATCCGAACGCGCTCAAAACCACTGCGACCCTCAAAGGCGACGAATACGTCATCAGCGGCGAGAAGGCTTATGTCCCGTTCGCGAAAGAAGCGCAGGCGATCATCGTCTACGCCGCGCTGGACGGCGTCACGCAGGGGTTCATCGTCCCGAAGGGCGCGGCAGGCCTCTCGGTCAGTGATGAGGCGGAGAAGATGCTCGGACTGAACGCACTGCCGACGTATCGCGTCAAACTGGACGGAGTGAAAGTCCCCAAGGCGAATCGGATCGGCGGCGATGCAGGGCTGGACTTTGAGCGGGTTCTGGCTTCGATGCGCGTTGCCAACGCCGCGGCCGCGGTTGGGGTGGCGCGCGCCGCGTTCGAATATTCGCGCGATTACGCCAAGGAGCGCGAAGCCTTCGGGATGAAGATCGCGCAGAAGCAGGCTATCGCGTTTATGCTAGCCGAAATGCGGACGGAGATCGAGGGTGCACGGTTGCTGACGTGGGAGGCCGCGTGGAAACTCGACGCGGGCAAGGATGACGCGAACATGGAAGCCTACCTCGCCTCCACGGGCGCGGCAGACATGGCGATGATGGTCACTGACCGCGCGGTGCAGATTTTGGGCGGACATGGCTATATACGCGAGCATCCTGTCGAAATGTGGATGCGTGAGGGCCGCGGCTTTGCCATGTTTACGGGATTTACGATGGTGTAGTGGTGGTCGAGTAGGCGGCGGGTCTCGATATGCCCTTCGGGCTACTCGACCAGCGCCGCCGTATCGAGGCCACAGGAGATGACTATGACAATCGAATTTGAAGCACCCAAGCCAATTGTCCAAACACAATTTTTGTTGAAAACCGTTGCCGAGGAGATGATGCGCTCGAAGTCGCGTTACTTCGACGATCACGAGCACGAGATTCCCTGGGATTACATCGAGTTTATGCACACGGCCATGAAAGCCATGGGTGCAGGCTCGCTGGCCCCGAAGGAAAAATCCAACGGCGACGAAAGTAAGGAGAAGCGCCCGCCAATCGGCTATCAGACGCTGGCGGCGCAGATGGAGATGCTCTCATGGGGTGATGCGGGCATGTACCTGATCACGCCTGGTGGCGGATTGGGTGCGGCGGCGGTACAGGCCGCGGGCACGCCCGAGCAACGCACAAAATTCCTGGCGCGCTTCATGGAAGAGAAACCCACCATGGGCGCCATGTGCATGACCGAGGCAGGCGCTGGCTCGGACACCTCCTCCATCCGCACGCGTGCTGTGCTGGACGAGAAGACCAACGAATGGATACTCAACGGCGAGAAGATCTTCGTCACCGCGGGCGATAAGGCCTTCAACCAGTACGAGAAACTCGGTAAGGGTTTTATCGTGGTGTGGGCCTCCATCGACCCATCTGCGGGGCGCGCGGGGATGCGTTCTTTCGTGATCGAGTCTGGGACGCCTGGTGTGAAAGTGACGAAACTCGAGCACAAACTCGGCATCCGCGTCAGCGACACGGCTTCCATCTCGCTGGTGGACGCGCGCGTTCCGTTCGACCACATCCTTGGCAGTCCCACCGTCGAGAAGACGACCACTGGCTTCAAGGGCGCGATGGCCACCTTCGATGCGACGCGGCCTCTCGTGGCTGCGGCAGGAATTGGCGTCGCGCGTGCGGCGCTGGAATTCCTGAAGGAGAAACTCGCCGAGAACGGAGTCCAGATCCGCTACGGCGTGCCGCGCCAGAAACTGACCAACGTCGAGCGCGAAGTCATTGACTGCGAGATCATGCTCAAGTCGGCATGGCTGATGGTGCTGAAAGCGGTCTGGATGGCGGACAACAAGAAATCCAACGCGCTCGAGTCTTCGATGAGCAAGGTGAAGGCAGGCGATGTGGGCACGAAGATCACGCAGAAGGCCGTGGAGATTTTGGGTCCGCTCGGCTACAGCCGCGAGTTCCTGCTTGAAAAATGGTTCCGCGACGCGAAGATCACGGATATTTACGAGGGGACGGGACAGATCAATCGGCTGGTGGTCGCGAGGCAGATACTTGGATATAGCGGAGCGGAGTTGAGGTAAGTGTCAAGTGTTCCAGTGTCAGGTGTCAGGTTCACGTGAAAACAAAACCTGACACTTGACACCTGATACCTGACACCGAAGGAGAAAACCATGACATACCAAATCAACAAAGCAGTAGTCATCGGCGCTGGGACGATGGGCGCGGCGATCGCGGCGCATTTGGCGAACACGGGCGTGCGCGTGACCCTGCTCGATATCGTCCCAAAGGACGCGCCTGAGGGGAATAAGACGGCGCGCAATAAGATCGTCAACGAGTTGTGGGATCGCTGTTTGAAGGCCAAGCCCGCGAACTTGATGGACGCCAGCCTCAAGACGCTGGTCTCGCTCGGTAACCTGGAAGATGACTTTGGCGTCATCGCCGACGCCGACTGGGTGATCGAGGTCATCGTCGAGAACCTGAAGATCAAGCAGGACCTGGTGGCGCGCATTGATGAAGTCCGCAAGCCGACTTGTATCGTCACCACCAATACCTCGGGTATCCCTGTCAAGGATATTGCGGAAGGACGCTCGAAGAGTTTCAAACAGCACTTCCTCGGCACGCACTTCTTCAATCCGCCGCGCTATTTGAAACTGCTGGAGATCATCCCGACCGCGGACACGTCGAAGGAAGTGACTGAATTCATCTCGTGGTTTGGGGAAGTCCGTCTCGGCAAGGGCATTGTGCTTTGCAAAGACACGCCCAACTTCATCGGCAACCGCGTGGCGTTTGGTACGGGCGCGTTCGGCATGGACTTCATCATGCAGAACGGCTACACCGTGGACGAAGTCGACTCCATCACGGGACCTCTGATCGGCAATCCGCGTACCGCCACCTTCCGCCTCATCGACCT
>JAYRVQ010000186.1:0-4527 GCA_041918465.1 Anaerolineales bacterium | reverse complement strand
TGCGTTATCCCGACGGTTCGTCGTTGATGCGTTATCTCGCCGCGCCGCTGATCGATACGGATGTCAGCGTGCCGATGCGCCTGCTACGAATTCTGGTTTGGATGATCACACATCCGATTGATTTTGCAAAAGCCGCGTTCCTGCCTGGCTGGGCACACAATACCACCATCCTGCTGGTGATGCAAAACACGGACAACCGTATGCGCCTGCGCATGGGACGCAGTGGATTTACTCTCTTCCGCCGCAGACTGGTGGCGGACAAGGAACCTGGCTATGAGATCAGCGCGCAGGTGGCAGGTTCCCACGAACTGGCGCGCGACCTCGCCAAACGGACAGACGGCATCGCTCTCGGCTCCATCGGCGAGAACCTGCTCGGACTGCCGACCACCGCTCACATCCTTGGCGGCGCGCCGATCGGACGCGACGCGTCGGAGGGCGTGGTGGATGAGAACTTCCGCGTCCACAACTACGAAGGCATGTACATCATTGACGGCTCCATCATGCCCGCCAACCCTGGAGTCAATCCGTCGCTGACCATCACCGCGCTGG
Source organism: Anaerolineales bacterium (assembly GCA_041918465.1). GTDB lineage: Bacteria > Chloroflexota > Anaerolineae > Anaerolineales > Villigracilaceae > Denitrolinea. The sequence goes on along the minus strand of JAYRVQ010000186.1, from coordinate 3,978 downwards.
CGGAGTATGCCATGAGCAAAGTGCCTAGAAAATCTTAGCCACGGATTTCACGGATTAGCACGGATTTTTCTTTTTTGGAGGAGATTTGACTGACTTGCTTTTCAAAGAATTGACATTCGCCGTGATCGGCGCGGCAATGGAAGTGCATAAGATTTTAGGTTCTGGATTTCTGGAAGCGGTATACCAAGCCGCGCTGGAACGCGAACTCACCATCAGGGGCATCCCGTTCGAGCGCCAAGTGGAATTGCCCGTATCCTACAAAGGCGAATTGGTCGGAGTGTACAAAGCAGATTTGGTCATAGACAAGAAATTCGTTGTTGAGATCAAAGCCGTTTCTAAACTAAATCAACTTCACCAAGCCCAAGCCATGCATTACCTCGCCGCCACAGGCCTTCGACTTGCGCTCCTACTCAATTTCGGTTCCACTTCTCTCGAACACCGCCGCGTCATCAAATAAAAAAAATCAGTGAAAATCCGTGTAATCCGTGGCAAAAAACTTCTGGAAAAACAATGACCACCTTCTCCCCCTCCCGTTCCTTCGCCCTCGAGCTTGACTCCCGCGACGAACTCGCCTCCTTCCGCGAGCAATTTGTCATCACCGACCCTGATCTGCTCTACATGGACGGCAACTCGCTCGGCCGCCTGCCCAAAGCCGCGGTCGAGCGCGCCCGTCAACTCGTGGAAGACGAATGGGGACGCGACCTGATCCGCGGCTGGAACAAAGGCTGGTGGGAGGCGCCCGTCCGCATCGGCGAGAAGATCGCGCGTCTCATCGGCGCGGCAGAGGGACAGGTTATCGTCAGCGACACGACCTCCGTCAACTTGTACAAACTCACGATGGCCGCGCTCGCTCTTCGTCCCGAAAGGAAGCGCATCATCACCGACACGATGAACTTCCCGTCAGATTTGTACATCCTGCAAGGTTGCGTCCAGTCGCTGGGAAACCATCACGAAGTCATTCGCATCGGTTCGCAGGATGGTGAACTCACGCCCGATCTTGCCGCGCTCGAAGCGGCCATCACCGACGATACCGCGCTCGTCACGCTTTCGCACGTGCTATTCAAAAGCGGCTACCTCTATGACATGCAAGCCATCACAGAAATGGCGCATCGCAAGGGCGCGCTTCTTCTGTGGGACTTGAGTCACTCGGTTGGAGCGGTGCCCGTCGCGCTCGACGCGTGCGACGCGGACTTCGCCATCGGTTGCACCTACAAATATCTCAACGGCGGCCCCGGTGCGCCCGCGTTTTTATACGTCAACAAAAAATGGCAGGACGCGGCGCGCTCGCCAATGTGGGGCTGGTGGGGACAAAACCGTCCCTTCGACTTCGGCCTCGACTACGTCCCCGCGCCAGGCGTGGACCGTTTCCTCGTCGGAACGCAACCGACGCTCTCCATGCTGACGATGGAAGCCGCGCTCGAACCGCTCCTCGCGGCAGGGATGGAACGCCTGCGCGCCAAATCCATTTTGCTGACGGACTACGCTTCCTATCTGACCGATGAACTGCTTGCCCCCTTGGGCTTTTCCCTCGGCTCGCCGCGTGACTCTGCCCAACGCGGCTCACACATCAGCATCCGCCACGCGGACGCGTACCGCATCAACCGCGCCCTGATCGAAGAGATGAACGTTATCCCCGACTTCCGCGCCCCCGATAACCTGCGTCTCGGCTTCGCGCCGCTCTACATATCCTTCGCGGATATTTGGGACATGGTAGATCGCATCCGCACGGTTATACTTGAGAAGCGACACGAAAAATATCCGAAAGAAAAATTAGCGGTAACGTAAGTGACGAAACCAATCTCCCATACCCGCATCATCCAAATCCCCCAGCCTGAATCGATCCAGGGTGGACGATTGGATTCCCTGCACGTGGAATCGGTCGGCAGGCGGCAGGATTTGGTGATGGATTTTCAGGGATTCATTCCATCCGCTCCATCCATCCTCTTGATGGAACAGGATACACTCTACGAGCGCCTGGAGGGACATTACATTCCGCGCCGCCTGCGCTTCATGGGAGTCAAAGACCTGGTGCAGACTGGCGCATTCGAGCAACTGGACACATTGCCGCTGGAACACGAGTCCCGCACGATGCGCGAGTTGTTTTCCTGGCGCCCGATCGGACAGCGTCTCTTCTTCTTTATTCTCTTAAACAGCGGACCGCAGGATACCGACCTGCAATTCCTGGCACGGGATGTTAAATCTGAAGCGAGGGCGGGCGAGCCTGAACCCATCACCGTCACGCGCGATTGGTCCTCGCCGCCGTCCATGCCCGCGAGACTGGTACCAAACCCAAAGGGCCTCCACTTTAAATTTGGCGGCGACCCGGTCACGGTCCGCGTGAACCGGCAGGTCCGTCACCGCAGATTGTTCATCGGCGGGCTGGAAATGCAGGAAATACAACGCCCGGATGTGGACGCGGTTCTAAACCTGGGCGAGAATCCCAGCCGGTGGGCAGAATCCCAACCACTGGACGCGCGTGACCGCTGGGTCAACAAAGGCGAGGGCAGGGACGGGATGAGCATCGAGGAGATTACCGAGGAGGCGCTGTGGGCCATCGAACGTCTCAGGCAGGAAAAGAGGGTGCTCGTGCATTGCGTGGCGGGGATGAACCGTTCGTCCACGATCTGTTGCGCGATCCTGATGCTGTTGGAGGGACTCTCGGCTGAGGAGGCGCTGGAGCGTGTGCGGCGCAACCATCCGTGGGCGCGACCGGATTCGAGTCACTGGTTGAAATTGCGCTGGCTGGCAAGCACAATCAAAAAGAATTAGATCTCTTGCATGAGTCAAAATGAAACAAATCTTTGCCACGGATTGCACAGATTTTCACGGAGGAATTCAAAAAAATCCGTGTCAATCCGTGACATCGTGCCCGCAGGGTAAATCTGTGGCTAAAAAGAGTTTTGCAAGAGGTCTATCGAGGAAAAATCATGGAAACCAAACCCGATACCATTCACATTATGGCATCTCACCGTGAAGAGATCTTCGCCACACATGCAGACCTGTTCGTGACCGTGCGCGGCTCGTCTGTGGTCAGCGGGAACGAGGCGATGAAGAAAGCCAAGGAGGTCAGCGCGCTGGTGGACGAGTTGACGCGCGCGGGCGTCGCGGCGGAAGACATCCACCTGCAAGGCGTGCACGTGGAAACCTCCAGCGGCACGATTCTCAAATCGTCGAGCGCTATCTACCGTCTGCGAGTCCGATGCGGGAAGTTGGAGAAATTGCCAGAGTTGCTGGATATTGTTTCGTCGCAGAAAAACGCTGCGCTGGAGCGAATCGGCTGGAAATACGCCGAGGAGGAATCCCGCGCCCGCGGACTCCAGTCCGCGATGGAAGCGGCGAAATCCAAAGCGGAGAAAGTGGCCGCTTCGTTGGGCGTAAAATTATTGGGAGTGTTTACGTTCTCTGAAAATGCCTTTGATGAGGAAACACCCGTCCCGCAATTCCGCGCGCAGGCCATGATGGCGAAAGCCCGCGGCGGCGGAACCGAATCCGAACCGAGTTTGGGGATGGACATCCAACACAGCAAGATGATCCAGGTCAATGTGGAAATCGAGTATCGCGTATCGGGATTCTAAAAACCTCCTGAAACGCAAACCGCCATTTAGAGTTGGAATACAAGCCGGTTGAACATGCCCGGCTTGTATTTTTTTATTCCCACGCTATTTATACTTATACAGGGCGGAATTATCGAAAAATAAACTTGTTAGTTTGACGAAAAACTATCGGAAGTGCAAGAAATATCACTTCCCCCCCCTTTGGTACTGTATAAAATGATGTTCGTAGTCATTCTTATCTTCCATATTGCCAAAAGGAGCACAAACTGGGAATCATTTCAAGAACTCTCTCCCCTCATCGAGAGCGCGTTGCGCTCGAAACCTGACATCAAAATGGAGAATACAAAATGAAACGTACGTTCAATCTGTTTGTTCTAATCACCCTGCTGGCGCTGAACTTTGGCGCGGCAGGCGTCACGCCGGC
>JAYRVQ010000185.1:0-1846 GCA_041918465.1 Anaerolineales bacterium | reverse complement strand
CGCGGCGTTCGGTGTTGGTGAACGTCCCCGTCTTCTCGGCGAAGGAAACGCCTGGGAGCAGGACGTCCGCATAGGCCGCGGTCTCGGAGGGGAAGATCTCCTGCAAGACGAGGAAGTCAATCGCTTCGAGCGCCTTGCGGATGTGATGCGTGTCGGGGTCAGACATGACGGGGTCTTCGCCGAGGATGTAGAGCGCGTGAGTGCGGCCTTCGAGAATGCCAGGCATCATCTCGGTGACGACCGTGCCAACGCGGTTGGAAAGTTGGAAGGTTGCAGGTTGCAAGTCTTCTCCTTCAACCTTTGAACCTTCAACCTTCAACCCCCACGCCGTGCCAAACTTAGCAATCACCTCTGGGCTGGTGACCGGCTGATACGCGGGGAACACGTTCGGCAGACCGCCCATGTCGCACGCGCCTTGAACGTTGTTCTGTCCGCGCAAGGGATTGACGCCGCCGCCCGCTTTGCCCATGTAGCCGAGCAACATCTGGAAGTTGGCGAGGTCCATCACGTTGCGGACGCCCGAAATGTGCTGGGTGATGCCCATCGCCCAAATGACGGCGGTGGGTTTGTTTTCGGCGATGATCTGCGCGGCTTCGTAGAGTTGTTCCACAGGCACGCCCGTGATCTCGCTGACCTTAGCGGGCGGATAATTCATAACTGTGGCTTTGAACTCATCGAAGTTCTCGCAACGTTCCTCGATGAAGGCTTTATCTTCCCAGCCTTTTTCGAGGATGATGTACATCAGCCCGTTGACCAGGGCGATGTCGGTGCCAGGCTTGTGACGCAGGTGAAGCGTAGCAAACTCGGTGATGTCGATGCGACGCGGATCGGCTACCACCAGTTTCGCGCCGCGGAATTTGACCGCGCGACGCAGCATCGTCCCAAAGACGGGATGCTGTTCGGTGGTGTTGGAACCGATGATGAAAAATGCTTTAGCTTGACTGGCGACATCGTCCATGGAATTGGACATCGCGCCCGAACCGAAGGAGGCGGCCAGACCGGCCACCGTGCTGGAGTGTCAGAGACGGGCGCAGTGGTCTATGTTGTTTGTCCCCAAGACCTGCCGCGCCAGTTTGTTCATCAAATAGTTTTCTTCGTTCGTGCATTTCGCCGAAGTGAGCACACCAATGCTGTCCGCGCCGTGATTATCACGCGCTTCCATCAGTTTTTTGGCGGTGATGTCGAGGGCGGTCTCCCACTCGGTTTCGACCCAATCCCAGGGGGATCCCTCGCGATTCTTCTTTCCATCTTCCAATAAATATCTTCTCACCCTTGGCTTCTTCACCCGATCAGGATGATGGATGTAATCGTACCCATACCGCCCCTTCACGCACAACGCCATTCCGTTGACGGGGGAGTTGGGGTTGGACGAGACGCCTATGACCTTGTCCTTCTTTACCAGTAAATCAAACTGACATCCGACGCCGCAGTACGCGCAGGTCGTTGTCACTTTCTTGACCTGATGCGCCCGCGCCATCCCATAGTTCATCTTGTTCGACAGCGCGCCTGTTGGGCAGTACGCCACGCATTGACCGCACGACTCGCAACGCGCTTCAAGCATGGATGTCCCCGCGCCCGCGACGATGACCTCGTCAAAGCCGCGCTTGGCCACGCCCCACACGTCACGCACTTGAATCTCGCCGCAGGCCAGCACACAGCGGCGGCACAGGATACAGCGATTCATGTCCACGCGGATGAAGGGATTCGGGTCGCTGTCCGCGGGATAGCGTGTTCCCTTCGTTCCCCAACTCGGAGCGGACGCCTGATACTCGTAGGCCAGATCCTGCAACTCACACTCGCCGCTCACGTCACAGGTAATGCAATCCTGCGGATGATTCGCCAGCAT
>JAYRVQ010000184.1:0-7089 GCA_041918465.1 Anaerolineales bacterium | reverse complement strand
GAAATAACGCACGCGTGAGGAGATCAATTCCTCGGGGTCTTTCTCGATCATTTTCATCGTCTCGTTCAGGTAATTGTTCGTGTGCACCATGTAGCCATCCTCTGCATACAGGATGGCAAACTTGCGCGCCGAGACTTCCACGCTGTAAATCTCTCCGCTCTCGTGGACGATGAGATGGTTGTAACCCGCGGCGCGGTGCGGCACGAGCGCCGAGCGGATGGCTTCGCCGGGAGTCTTCGCGGCCAGCACCGCCCGCGAGACCAGAATACGCGGAATGCCGATGCGCGAATCGTTGGGGTACACCGAATCGCAGAACTGCGCGATCCCGTAGGCGTTGAATCCGATATTTGGCAACAGCCCGCCATAGGTCATGGCGAGATACGGCGGATCCTCCTTCGGCGTGGCGTGGATGACCAGCACATCGTCCTCATCCTCGGGGAGCCAGTCCTCGTTGTGCGCTCCCAGTACGTGCCCGTCCGCGGTACGCTGTTCGTTCACTGCAAAACTGGTGCATCGCGAAAGGTGCAGGGCGTCCATGGTCACTGCCTCCATCGCGTGGAGCACAGCCAGTTCATCAAAAACCACATTCGCGCCCTCCGCCATCCCCATCATCTCTTCAATGTACTGCGGATATTTCTCCTGCGCAAACGGGATGAATTTCCGCGCCTGGATTTGCGCGCCTTCCCACGTCAGCGCGAGATCCGCGTAGGCCATCTGTAACAGAGTGCGCGCGTTTTCAACGCTGTGCTCGATCTGTTTTCTGGCCGCCTCTCCAAACTGACGTCCCATCTCGCGGTGCGTGCCTGAAATGCGGACGAGCGGCGGGGGATTCGGATGGATGGGCGTGTTCAAGGGGTCTTTTTTGGGGGACATGACAAACCTCATAACTCGACAAAAAACCTGCCCCGAAACTTCTCGGAGCAGGTGGATTCTAACACAGTGGACGATTACGAAGCTGGAGGCAGCGGTTCATCCGAACCCGAGGCGGGCGCGGCCGCAACCGGCCGCCTTCTACCCTCGAGGATGGCCAGCACCACCGCGCCGACACCCGTCACACCCAGCAGGAATGGAGCCAGCCACCCAATGCACGGAGCAAGTCCAATCCCCTGAACGATCAGCACCAGCAGGAAGGTGCCAAAGCCGGTTGTCAGCATAGGAGACCAATCCTGCCCAATGGCTCGCGTGAACCGCTCCCCCACTTCCATGCCGATGGAGACAGTCCCAAATAACCAGGCAAGCACAAGCGCCAGGATCGCGAACGGAACGCCTAAAATCAGGATGATCGTCACGATCATGAACAGTAACAATAAGGGGAATAACAGTGTCGTCAACAACCCAACGCCTCCCACCACCAGAGGCTGGCGGACCGCCGCCTGTGCCACGCGCTCCATCTGGGGACGCAGGAACAACGCCAGCAACATTGCCAGCGCGGCGATCAACACGGCCTGCCCCAAAACGCCAAAGGCCGAACCGATGGGATTGAAATTGATATTGGGTTGCGATACTTCGGGCACAGCCGGCACCTCAGGAACTTGAGGAACTTCCGGCACCTCAGGAACTTCAGGCAATGTCGGCACAGGAATCTCTATGGTGGGATCATTCCGAATCTGACCTTCGATGCGCGATCCCTCGGCGCGGCTGACTGAACCGCCTACAGTCACGAGATCGCCTTCGATGACAGATTTCTCGCCCATCGAACCGGAACCGCCGATCAGGATAAGGTCACCTGTCATCGTGCCATCCAGCGATACGTTTCCGCCAAAGATGACGATGCTCCCCTTCACCACCGCATCCTCTTCAATGGTGACATTGCCGCCGAAGACCACCAGGTCGCCAGTCAGCGTGTCGCCACTTTTTAGGGTGTAACTCCCACCAAAGATGACGGGGCCTCCGTCAAATGGTTCCAGCGCCCGCACCGACGCAGTGGGAATGAAGACAAGCGCCAGCAAAGCCAGCAGGGTAAAGAGTTTCGTTGCGCGTTTCATTGTTCACGCTCCTTTCACAAAACGGGTAAACCGCCAAAGAGAGACTGTCCAAAGCAGGATCACTCCACTGACCGCGGACAGGATCACCATCCACCCAAATGGCGGGATGAAGCCGGGTAAAACGCGGAACAGGATCGAACCAATATCTCCGATGGCGCGTGCCATGTCCAGCAGGGACAGGAAAAAGTTCACAACGGCTGTGATCCAACCCGCGGGAGAAGACAGGAATTGGATCAGGTATGGGGCAGCGTACCAGCTCAAAAGTCCGACCCCGCCCGCCGCCAAAATCAGCACGCCGACCAGTCGGTTGCGGCGTTCGCGGACGCGTTGTCCCGCCAAGCGTGTCTGGAAGCGCGCGGTGAATCCTGCCGCGGGCGCCGCCATTTTCACAGAACGCAATTCAAGGTTCACTTCCGCCAGGGCCGTGCAATGCGCGCAGTCCTGCAAATGGGTTTGCAGTTCGCGCTTCTGTTCGGATGTGAGCGACTGGTCATTCAACAGCCAGTCTTCAAAAGGCCGGTGATTCATGGGGCCTCCTTTGGGTCTTGGATTGGGAAGCAGACTCTTCCCAGCGTTTGCCGAGTGCGAGGCGGGCACGGTGCAGGCGGCTCTTCACCGCGCTGACCGTCAGCCCGAGGCTTTCGGCGATTTCGGCTTCCGAGGCATCGTTCCAGTACCGCATCACAATAGCGGCCCGGTCGGTCGCATCCAGTGAGGCCAAAATGCCGTGGAGTTTTTCCTTCTCTTCGCGTCGTACAGATTCACGTTCCGGGTTGGGCGCGTCGATGTCGGGAATTTCAAAAGCAGGCGAATCGTCATCCTCCTCGTCAATCGAGAAGGTGGAAAACCTGCGGCGGCGCAAGCGGTCAATGCAATAATGCGCCGCAATGGATAAAAGCCAGGTGGCAAATGGCCGTTTCGGGTCGTAGCGGCCAATATGCTGGAAGGCGCGCAGAAAGGTTTCCTGAGAGGCATCTTCCGCCGCCTCCGGCTCGCCGAGCATCCGATAACACAGGTTGTAGACCGGCTTCTGATACGCCTCAACCAACTGCGTGAAGGCCTGATCGTCACCACGTTGCGCCTGGGAAACCCAGGTTTGTTCCTCGTTCACGCATTCTCCTTGATTTCTCACTTACTTTACGCAGTGTAGACAAAAAAGTTTCATTGCAAGACTACGCGCAGTGGACAGTACGCATCAGACTCCCCCACGCCTGCTCTCGCTTAATGGATGTGTCCACCGCCCGCGCTATTCTCCGGTCCCAGCAGGTGACGCCACTCACCCAGCCGGTGACTGTACAACGCCAACGCCGCGGCAATGACCGTGGTGATGGGCACCGCGGCGATCAGCCCCAACGACCCGACGAGGGTCCGCACCACCTCCTCGGCGATGAACTCAAAGTTGATCAGGGTCAGGTAGTTGCCGCGGTTGAGCGAGAACATCAACAGCGCAGGAAGCGAGGCTCCCGCGTAAGCCAAAACCAGGGTGTTGACGGTAGCCGCCACGTGGTCCTGACCGATGCGCATGGCGCGCGCCACGAGGGCGCGAAATCCCAGCATCTCGTCTGTCGCATGGAGTTCGAAAACCGCGGAGGATTGGGTTGTGACGAGGTCGTCCAGCACGCCCAGTGCGCCGATGATCATCCCGCCCAGCATCAGGCCGCGCAGGTTGATCGTCACGGCGGACATCTGCATGAGGAAGAGCGCCTCCTCGCTCCCCGTCCCGTTGAGACGCGTCAGTTGGATGGCGAACCAGGCCAAAGTCCCGGTGAGAACGAGGACAACGAACATGCCAAGAGTGGAGGCGTGCGTCTTGAGCGTCCAGCCGTAGGTCAGGTAGAGGGTGACGGTCAGCAGGATGGCCGAGCCGATGATGCTGACGCGCACAGGGTCTTCGCCGATCAGGATGTGCGGGATGATGTAGCCGATGATGACGAAGAGGCTGAAAGCCATGCCGAGCAGACTGCGGAAACCCTTCCATTTACCCGTGACAACGATGGCGAGCGCGAAGGCCAACGCCAGCCAGCCCAGCATGGGCGTGCGGACGTAATCCGCGAAGTAGGCGTTGAGAACGCCATCTGGCCCCTGGCTGAGGCTGACGAGAATCACATCGCCCACATCGAAGCGAATGCCTTCGGGATGGATCTGGCGTCTGCCGTAATCCACTTCCATAGGGATGCCCGCGTATTCCCCCTCGAGCAATTTGACGCGCAGGATTTGGTAGGTCTGTAGCGTGCCGCCGAGATCAATCTCGCCCTCTTCGAGGACGAGGGTCACTTCGGCGCGGTAGGTGCCTGTCCCCATGGGCGAACCTGCCGCCGCGGGAAGAGGCGTCTCAAAGAAATAAGGAATGCCCCAAATGACGAAGACCGCGAGGAACACAATGACAATAACTGACGGTACGAGCAGGTACTTTTTCATCAGAAATCAGTTTTCGGGGCAGAATAGAATCAAACTATTTATGGTATCCAAACTGGCGACTCGTCGGAGAAATCATTTGACGTTAGTCTTTGTTGGTTGCGCCCATTGACATCAATGATGTATATCTCATAATCGCCATCCAGGTTGGACACAAACACCAGCCAGCCTCCATCCGGAGACCAGAATTGCATCCATTCGTCAGAATCGGTATTGACGGTCACCGCGCGGGGATGACTGCCGTCAGCGTTCATGACAAAGATGTCCCAATCACCACCAGCCTGGTCGGTTTCGAATGAGAGCATCGAACCATCCGGCGACCAGCGCGGACGACCATCGTAGCCAAAATTGTTGGTCAATTGAACCAGATTGTAGCCATCCCCATCTATCACATAGATCTCGCTATCCCCGTCACGATCGGAGGCAAAGGCGATCTTCTGTCCATCCGGCGACCATTGAGGGACCCATTCTGATTCCACGGTGTCGGATAGTTGACTCACCAAAAATTGAGCAGGATCGAGAATATACAGATCGAACTCACAGGCGGGCTCTTCTTCGGTGCAACCTTCCGTGAAGGAAGCCGCGATCCATTTGCCATCCGGTGACCAGTCTGGGTAATCGATCAGCAGGCTCTGCGGAAAAACCGTCTGCTGGTCGGAACCATCCAGGTTCATGGTGAAAACATTGGTGCCCTCTTCGCGATCAGATACGAAGCCGATCCGATTCAAGGCAGGGATATAAGCGGGAGAATAGTCTTCCGAGGCGTTATTCGTTAACCTGAGAATGTCGTTCTTGTCCAAATCCAGCAGATAGATCTCTCTGCCCCCGCTTTCATCGGACAAATAGACGATCTTCCCGCCCGGACCTTTGGAAGTGACAAATGAGTTCCCCGATACGGCTGGCAACGAAAGGATTAGAACCAGCATTACGATGATGGTCACCAGGACAATTCCGATTCGTTTGCGATCCATTTCTACCTCCTGTTTTTACGTGGACGCGTTGAGCGCATCCTGTAGACCGAACTTCCGCCCCGCAAAAAGTTACTTCGTCAGATCTTGAACTGCTTTATCCATATCTGCCAGGATGGCGGCGACCTGTCCCACCGGCATGTCCACGCGGAACATGAAATCGAATCCGTCGCCCATCACCAGTCGGATCAGCCGCCACGAAGAAAAGCGCGGTGTGCCCTGTCCATGCGGGAGGAGTTTAACGGCCTCCACCCATTGCGGATGCGCGGCCGCGTAATCGGCGACCAGGTTCAAGGTCGAGGTGCGAAGCGGGAACATGCCCGTCGTTGAGACCCAGCGCGCCTGGTTCTCTGTCGAAAGAATCCAGCGGACGAAAAGCCAGGTCGCCAGTTGACTCGCGTCGTCGGATGGCATCACGATGAATGAGGAGCCGTAAACCGCCATCGTTTCCGTTTTGCCGGGGAAGGGAATCAGGGTCCACTCGTCACTGCTGGAGAGGGTGAGGAAGGCGCGCGATTGAGCGGCAATGTCTTCGAGGCCGCCCGTGACGAAAAGCGCGCGGCGATCCGCGAAGGCGTCGAGGGTGCTGGTTTCGGTCAGCGAAAAGGCACAACCATCCTCGGCCAGCATTTTGGCAAACCGGAAGGCGTCTATATTTTCAGGCCTGAGGAAGCGATAGCCCTCGCCCTCCAGCGGGCCACCGCCAAAAGCCAGCATCCAACTCATGGCGGTCATCGGGTCGGTGTCCACCAGCCAGCCGCCGAAAGCGTCATCCTGCGGGTCTTCATTCAAACGGAACGATTCATTCGCCTTGCAGGCCTGTTCGCGAAACTCCTCAGGCGTGGCGGGCGGTGTGCTGAATCCCAATTGGCGCGCCCAACTCTGGTTGTAGAAAATGAGGCGGGTCGTCCGTTGCGCGGGCATGCCGAGGCGCTTATCGCCCATTGCATCCTGCTCCCAAAACACGGACGGAAAATCCGCGATCTCGTCCGCGCGCAACCCCCAAACAGAGTCGCTCACGTACTGCGCGAGGTTCACCACGCCCGTGCGCTCGTCCCAAAACAGCGCGTGTTCAGGCAGGCCAATCACCAGATCGGGCTTGTCGGGCGCGGCCAGCGAAGCCGTCACGTTATTGAACAACTCGGCGTAATTCGATTGCCCCACGGTCAACACCTGAATGCCCCACTCGTTGGTGGCGTTGAAGTCCGCGACCTGCGTCTCGAACAGCGAGGCTTCGACTCCGAACCACGGATGCCAGGCCATGATGACGATCCCGCGCAGGGACTCTGCCTCGACTCCCAACGTGCTGACAGGGATGGCCGTCGCCGCGGGTGTGACCGTCGCGCTCGCCTCACGCGTGACTGTGGGGCTGGTCACCGTTTCGGTGACAGGCGTGCAGGCTGACACAAAAAGCAGAAGGCAGAAGGCGGAAAGCAGGAGGCGAAATAATTTAACCAAGTAGCACCATCGGGACGGGAGAAAATACCAGCACAAAGAGGAAGATCGCGAACGCGCCGACCGCGCGGCGACGCGGGTCGAGTTCGGTGATCTGGTCGAGCGGCTCCGCGTGGACGCGTCCCAGCCAGAGGAGAAGGACCGCCCAAAACCACCAGGTGCTCCACACAAAACCTAGAACCACGAGAATGCCAAGAATGAATGGATACGCCTTGCGGACTTTTTCGCCGAACAACGCGTAGGTGATGTGTCCCCCATCCAGCGTG
>JAYRVQ010000183.1:0-2760 GCA_041918465.1 Anaerolineales bacterium | reverse complement strand
GCGCGCTTCGGCACCAAGATCGGACTCCACGAACCGTTCCTCGCCAAAGTGGCCGAGGCTGTCGTCGCGGAGTATGGCGACTTCTATCCCGAACTGAAAAAGAATCAGGCGACGATTCTCGACAATTTGACGCGGGAGGAAATCCGCTTCGCGCGGACCGTTGAGGCGGGTACCGCTCAACTGGAGAATCTACTCTCGGAACTCCGCGCCCAATCCCACAGCTCTGAGCGGAGCCGCGAAGCGGCGCAGTCGAAGAGCGGCGATCTTGATGGCCACCGCGCCTTCGATCTCTACGCCACCTATGGTCTACCATTCGAGATCTCCCGCGACATCGCCCGCGAGCAGGGACTCGATGTGGACGAAAAAGGATTTAACGAAGCGAAAGAACTGCACAGCAAAGCCTCTGGCGGCGGAAAGGCCATGGGCAAACTTGGCGGCGAAGACGCGGAGTTTTTTGCGGGCATTCTGAAAGGTTTGCAAAAGAGTAAAAAACTTGGCGAGCATGGAGTCGAATACGATCCATATACCAGTCCGGTGATCACAGGCGAAGTCCTTGCGCTGATCGTGAACGGAGAAGCAGTATCTTCCGCCTCGCTGGATGATCAAGTCGAAGTCATTCTCCCGAAGACGGGCTTTTACATTGAATCTGGCGGTCAGGTCAGCGATACGGGATATATCCGTGGCGCAGACTGGCAGATCGAAGTGAACGAAATGCGCCGCGCCTCGGCTGGCGTGATCGTCCATATCGGCGAAGTGATTTCAGGCCAGCCAAAAGTTGGCGATGCCTGCACCGCTGATGTGGACGCGGTCCGTCGCCGCGACATCATGCGCAACCACACTGCCACGCACCTGCTCCACAAGGCGCTTCACGAAGTGCTGGGTGAGCACGCGCGTCAGGCGGGTTCCCTCGTTGCGCCGACGCATCTCCGCTTCGACTTCACCCAACCCGACGCGATGACTCCCGAGCAGATCGAACGCGTCGAGAAGATGGTCAATGACGCGGTCGCGGCTGATTACGAAGTGACTCCGGTCAGCAAGCCGCGTGAGGAAGCCATCAAGGAAGGCGCGATGGCGCTCTTCGGCGAGAAATACGGAGAGACCGTCCGCACGCTGACCATCGGCCAGTCGGATGAAAAATATTCCTATGAACTGTGTGGCGGCACGCACCTGGACAGAACATCCGATGTCGGCGCGTTTTTAATCGTCAGTGAGGGATCGGCGGCGGCGGGCATTCGCCGTATCGAAGCGGTGACCGGCCGCGGGGCGTATGAGTTGATCGCAAAACGGTTTAAGACTCTCAAGCAAACCGCAAGTGCGTTGAAATCATCCATCGAAGAAGTCCCCGTGAAAGTGCAATCCCTGCAAGACGAGATTTCCGAACTTACGAAGGAACTCGCGTCCCTGCGTGCTCAGCAGGCTTTATCAACGTTCAATTTTCAACTTTCCAAAGTTCAACTCGTGAACGATGTAAACGTGCTGGCAACTGAAATCTCCGACTCGAACGTGGATACCCTGCGGATGCTGGCAGACAAGTTCCGCGAGAAATATCCCTCGGGTGGCGCGGTTGTCCTGGTAACGGGGACAACTGTCATCGCGGCCCTGACCGAGGATCTCGTCAAGCGCGGTCTCAAGGCTGGCGACCTCATCACCGGTATCGGCGGTAAAGGCGGCGGACGTCCCAATCTGGCGCAGGGCAGTCTGTCCGACGCGGCGCAGGTCAAAGATGCGTTGGGCAAAGTTCCTGAAGTGGTCAACGCGAAATTGAAATAATTTCGTTAAGTTGCTTTCGCGTCAGGCATCAGAAATCATCCATGAAAAAATTCTCAGCACGCAGGATTCTGGAAATTTTCCGCTCGCTGGAATTTTCTCCTGCCACACTTCCGCTGGCGATCATTCTCCTGCTGGCCGCGGCGTTTGGATGGTTTATCCCGTTGCTGGGATTCTATTGGGATGACTGGGCATTTATCCTGATGGCGAAAATGCAAGGGGCGAAAACATTCTGGCAATACCATCAATATGACCGGCCTGTATCTGCGTGGATCAACGTTGTCCAGTTCCCGTTCGTGGGGACGAATCCGGCCGCGTGGCAGGTGTTCGTACTTGGCCTGCGCGGACTGACGGCTCTCATCCTTGGATGGACATTGCGCCTGTTGTGGCCTGAGCGCGCTCGTGAAGCCGCGTGGACGGCTTTGTTGTTTGCAGTCTACCCGGTCTTTACGCAACAACCGATTGCCGTCACGTATTCCCAGCATTGGACGTGTTACATTCTTTATCTGTTTTCGCTGGCGCTGATGTTTTTGGCGCATCGAAATCCGCGCCGTTATTGGCTCTTTACTGGGTTGGCGCTGTCCGCAATAGCGTTAAATCTATTCTCGATGGAATATTTCGCGGGCGTGGAATTGCTCCGTCCTGTGATGCTGTGGCTGCTCGTCAGTTCGTCCGATAAACTTTCGCTGACGCAAACCGCACGACGAGTTCTTTCCCGCTGGTTGCCGTATCTCTTCGTGTTGGGTGCGTTTATCGTTTGGCGCGTGTTTTTTCTTGAACTGCCTGCCGGCGATCCGAATCAGCTCCGTCTCGCACAACAATTGACAAGCGATCCGATTGCTGGTTTGAAAACTTTGTTCCATTTTGCATGGACTGACGCGCTGTTCATCCTGTTCACCAGTTGGGAGATGCCGGATTTTCTCCTCAACAGTCGCGCACTGGTGATTGGAATCGGAACTGCTTTGTTGACGGTCTGGTATCTTTCGAAGTTGG
>JAYRVQ010000182.1:0-5198 GCA_041918465.1 Anaerolineales bacterium | reverse complement strand
TTCAGACTCACGAGAGGCTGTCCGCCGCGACTATTGACCGCTGGCCCGCCCCCGGGGACGCGCCAGCCGTAGGTGAGCAGCCAGTCCGGTGTGGTCAGGTCAAGACGCGCATCTCCTGTCTGGGATAGATAGCGATAGGAGATGGGGTCAAACTTTCCAAACAATCCGTTGGACGCGTTCCACGAGTCAGCGTTTGTTTTGTAGTCACTCAGGCCGAGATCGGAATGATACGAGTGTGAAACAATGAACTCTGTATCATGACACTGTCCGCAGGTTTGCATGGTGGAGACAGGCTTGTGACTTTTCAGTACGTGAGTCCCGTTCGCGTCGAGCAACGCAAATGTCGGATGAATTGGCGAAGCGGACAACGAAGGTGCGGCGCTTTTTTCCGCGAGCGCTGTGCCAATTCCAAACGCGAGCGCGAGAACGAGTGTGCCGAGCAAAAGGAATTTAATGGAAGTCTTCATGTTTTTCCTTACGCAACACGTAAAGCATAATACGTGTGTTTAGCGCCCTCCCCATTCGATGGGATCGCCGGGATATCCCAGGGCTTCCCAGTCCAGGCGGCCGTTGTCGCTATGGCAGGCGTCGCATTGCAGGGCGTTTTCTTTCGGCTGAACCATGTGCGTGGTCGGCCAGTACATCCAGGTTTCGGCGAAGCCATATTGGCCAGAAAATTCCATGCCTGTATCCTGCGCGCCAAGAGCGAGTGCGGAGGGCCAGTCAAAGGTTTCCCAGAAACCGCCGCCGCCATTGCCGCCGCCGCCCGTCCGCGGTTGGAGCAGGATGTTGTTGACGGTATCGTAAGGCTGTTTGGCGATGTGCAGTTTGAAGGGGAATATCTTGGCTTTCGGATCTTCGATACTGCCAGCCGGGAGATTGATGTAGGTCGGTTCCATCGGATCCATCTTGTCGCCGAGCAAATAGCGATAGGTTAGATTTCCGTTGAACCAGAGATAGGTGGGCTGGTATTCGCGTTCGTAAACGAAAGAGCCTTTGATTTTTAAATACGTGAAGTGGTCGTCGCCAATATCCTGCCCGGCAGTGGACCAGTCCCAGGTCACCTTGGTGGGGTCTTTCAAGGCGATGGCAGGGATGTGGCAGGTCTGGCAGGCGACCGCGTCCGTGTGCAGGTTGAGACGCGCGTCCTCGTGCGGTGTCTCGATGTGGCAGTCGGTGCAGGCGACCTGTTCGGTCGGATTGATGGTGTAGTTGTCTGCGACCATGCGGCCTTTGACAACATGGTTTTCGGTGCGGTGACAATCGATGCAGAGGAAGTCGAGACGGCCCATATGCACGTCAATGTTTTCCGCGGGGAAATACAGGCTTTCATCCAAATCGCCATGTTTCACACCGTTGCCGCCGCCGCCGTCAAAGTGACACTTGCCGCAGTTGTCGCGCGTTGGCGCGCGCACCGATTGTGCCGCGGCCAGCAGGTCAATGCCTTCGGCGGGGTTGCCGTATTCACCTTTGGCGTAGGAGGTTGTATCCGCGTGGCAGGCGAGACAGTCCACATTTTCAGGATTGGCGAAATCGTAGGTGTCTTTATCATCGAAACCATAGCCAACATGGCAGGTCATGCAGGTTCTTTCATTTCCCTGCGTACCGATGCAGAAGTTGTTGATCTGGTTGGCCTTGCCAATTGTCACTGGCTCATCGCGCCAGGGAACATCAAATGACTGGCTTTCCCAAGTGAAGTGGGTAGTACCCGTCATTTCTTTTCCCGCGTCCGGGTGGCATGTCAGGCAGGTGCGAGTCACATCCTGACCTGTGAGGAACTCACCCTGAATGATGTCTTTATGGTCGGTGTGCGTGGCGTGACGCGGAACATAATCCCAGGGGTCATCTTTCGCCTGGGCAGGTTTGGGCCAGAAAACTGCTAGGGGGATGATAATGACCAGTAAAACGGCTCCCAGGCCGAGGGTCCATAACGAACGGGTCTTCTTCATCGCAAACTCCTGTTCAGGATTTGATTTCTTCCATCAAGTTGGCGCGTTTCATCAATCGGTCGCGCAGAACAGACCGCAGAAGATCCAAGGCTTGCAGGATGCGGCGGTCAAGGATGTAATAATTGATGATCACGCCATTACGTTCGGGCTGGACCAGGCCGCGGTCGCGCAGGACTTTGAGGTGGCGCGAGGCTGTCGGCTGTGTTATCCCCAGCGCGTTGCTCAGGTCGGTCACATTGCGCGGACCTTCCTCGAGGGCATAGAGCATGAGAATGCGAGTGGGATCTGCCAGCGCGAAACACAACTCGGCTTCGAGTTGTGAAACTTCTTGTGCAAGGGTTGGGGTTATCATTAGATGCCTTTATGTGTATAATCGAATATGTACAAATTCAATCACATCGTAACATTTGCTTGTATGCGGTTATAGTGAAGCATGTCACAATAATCATTGAAGGATGTCATCTGGTATTAGGCTGTATTAATTTTTATAACAACGAAATGGTAGAAAGATTGGTGATTGACCTTTATAATGTGATACATAAGGAGTGACCTAATCATGGTGATGCCAGGTAAAGAAGCCCTTTCTGTGAATGTTGGTAATCGTTTGCGGGAACTGCGCGAGGAGCGCAATATTTCGATGCGCGGCTTGGCGGCAAAGAGCGGTCTTTCTGCCAATGCGTTGAGCATGATCGAGCGCGGTAAGACCAGCCCTTCGGTGAGTACATTGCATAAATTGTCAGAGGCGATGGGTGTGGATATTACGGCATTTTTTGGAGAGCCAGTCGAGCGAAAGCAAGTCGTGTTTTTGAAAGCCGCCGAGCGCTCGCGCGTTGCCTTTCAACGCGGCGTATGGGAAGATCTGGGCGGTTCGAATTTTGTCGGGCGCATCGAGCCATTTGTTCTGACGCTCGATAATGGGGGAGGGAGTGGGCAGAACGCGATGATGCATAGCGGCCATGAATTTGTCTTATGCCTGCGCGGTACCTTGGAGTATCAGGTGGAGAATCGGGTGTATCTTCTGGAGCCGGGCGACAGCCTGATCTTTGCGGCCAAGCTTCGTCACCGCTGGCGGAATTCGGGTAATACGATGGTCAATGCTTTGATCCTGCTTGCAGATTTTTCTGAGTCGGATCGCGGCTTATCCGTTCATCAAGAAGCGGACAATCATTAAGTAGCGGCTACTACTCGTTTGGATAAAAAACAGGCGGACAAATTTTGTCCGCCTGTTTCTGTTAATTTCACGGGGCTATTTTTCTGGCGCGCCAGAGTTGATCCATTGAATCAGGACAGCGAGTTCCTCAGCCGTGAAATTGGCAAAGTGTTTTTCGCTCTGAAGTTTTACCAGGAGGCTGTTGACGCTATCTCCCGGTAGGATGACCGGACCATTGTTGCTGCCTTTCATCGCCTCCGCGTAAGTCAGGAAACTGAGTCCCGCTGACGGATTGGCTCCGTGGCAGGCTGTACACCGCGAGGCAAACAACAAACCGATGAAACTATCAAAAGTCGGTTTCTCGGAGGGCGCAGGCAGAGATGGCGCAGGCGCGGCAGGAGGAATTTGTAGTTCGAGGATTTCGCGCAGTTTGGGCGCATCGAATCCCGCGAAAGTGTAAACACTTCCATGACAGGCGCTGTTCGAGCAGAAGGATGTATTGCTCGTCCCGCCCGCTTCCTCGGTGGTGTGACAATTAACGCAGGTTGAGTCGAACGCCTGGTTGTGGAGACTGATCCAGTTGGCATTCAGGTGGGATTCGGGTTCGGGTCCGCGATTGACCTCGAGGTTGGCGATGAAATCCTGCGAATCGGCCACTACCGGAATAGAGTGACACAGGTTGCATTCCAGCCGGACAGCCTGATCCTGATCGTTAAGGTGTTTACCGTCATGACAACGGAAGCAGCCTGGAGCGTTGATGTGACCGAGGTTATTTGGGTGCGTGGTCCAGTCCACTTCCTGGTCATGGAAGACAGTCCGGTCATAGATGGCTTTCATCTCCGCCACCGCGGCTTTGATGATGTCGCCATGGCCCGGATAGAAATCTGTGTTTGCGTAATATTCATCAACCGCCTCGATGGCTTTCATTGCCTCATCGCGGCTTTCGTAATTTGCGTTGAGTACATCCACCGCGCGCTTGCGAATTCCGGGGATGGATGTGCTGATATGTCCGCGGGCTAATGCTTCATCCACAGAGACGGTTGGCGGTTGAAAGTCGTGCGTGACGCGATTGTGGCAGGTGATGCAGTCCATCTGTTTGAGCTGGCTTTCGTCAACACCGGCCATGTCAAAGCCGGATTCAACATCCACATATTCCGTAAATGTGCCATCCTCGTTCTCTACTTTTACGTAGGGAATTTGTTGACCAAGTTCATCCGTTGAGAAATAATAGACGGGATTCTCGATGTGCCAGTGGATACCGAAGCCGAGACCTTCGCGCTTTGTCCCGCCGCCTGTTTTAAGAATCAGGTAGGTGCTGGTGGCGGGATTGCTAATCTCATCCCCGAAATGGGGGATCACGCGCAGGCTGTCGTCGGAGAATGTTTCCGGGCGATGGCATTTTTCGCAGGTGTCCACCGCGGGACGCAATGCTTTGGCGCGGATGGGGAGCTCGTAAAGATTGAAGGTTTGATAATAAAGTTCTTTGAGTCCCTGCGATTTGCGCGTCAGTTGATTTACGAAGGATGCGCGCCCGATGTGACATTCTTCGCAGGTTACATTGGCGTGTGGGGATTCAATGTACACCGCATTTTGCGGCGGCATGGTATGACAGGTGGTGCCGCAAAACTGAGGGGAGTTGCTATATTCCCAGCCATATGTTCCCCCAACCACGGCTATCAAAACTACAATACCCAGAACAATAACTGGAAGGATGATTTTCCAACGCGGCGAACCAGCCGGCGGAAAGAAGAATGTTCGAAGCGACTCTTTAAGATTCATTCCACATCTCCTCAATACTTTGGCGATTTCTTTGATTATATACCGAAAAGGTAGCGGGCTTTTGAGGCCCGCTACCTTTATTCGTGCTCGTGCAAGACTAGCGCTTACGGTCGCGTGTAGGCTGTGACGTCACCGCCCAGGTCCTCGATCGAGTCGATCAGGATCTGGATGATGTACTTCGCATTGTGAGCGAACGCGCCCGGGTCTTTCTGGGTGTACTGGTAGTTGAAGGCGGCTTTCAGCTGGCGAGGAGTCCAGGTGGCGTACTGCTTGCCGTCCGCACCGAAGAAGTACGGGTAAGCATGGCCATCATAGGAGAG
>JAYRVQ010000181.1:0-1809 GCA_041918465.1 Anaerolineales bacterium | reverse complement strand
TCTCTCCGGCGATGTAACAAACCGTACCCGCGTGGCGCGCGCCAGCGGTGTGGACGTGAACAGGTACTTTGACGAGCAGGTGCTGGCTCTGCAACCGCCTGTGATTCGCTCCATCCTGCTCTACACATCTCTGTTCGAAGAGTTTGACGCGGATCTGTGCCGGGCTGTGCTGGGCGGTCTATTTCCTGGACCATTGGACTGGCCCAACCTTATGAACGTCATCCTGGCGAACAACCTGTTCGTCCTACCCGTAGGATCGGATGACCGCTGGCTTCGTTATCACCATTTGTTTCGAGAATTTCTGCGCATTCGATTACAGGAAGAACATCCCGAACAGATCGGGACGATTCAGACTGGCCTGGTGAATGCCTATGAACAGCGCAATGAATGGGAAAAAGCCTACCATACCTGCCGGCAGTTTAACGATCCCGACCTGCTGGCAGGATTGATCGAGCGCGCCGGTCCAAGCATGTTGCGCCGGGCGGTTGTCACGCTGGCTGATTGGTTGAATGCCCTGCCCCCTGCGCTCGCCAACTCGCGGCCGGGACTGTTGTCCCTGCGTGGCGGCATTGGATATCTGCGCGGCAATTACCACGAGGCGCTGTCTTTGCTTAATCAGGCTGAGAAGATTTATCGCGTTGGTGAAGATGCGGCTGGTTTGTCCCTGGCGCTTGTGCGTCGCTCCATGGCTCATCTCAACCTTGGCGACTACCAGACTTCCTTGCATGATGCAGAGGAAGCCTTGAAGTTGACGGAAAATATCCAGGAGTTACAGTTGCACCATGCCGAGGCACAACGCGTTAAAGGCATGGTTCTTACCCGCCTTGGACGTACTCGTCAGGGCGTCGAGTGTCTGGAACGCTCTCTGGCTCTTTATACATACTTCAACAAAACTGATAGCATCCCGATCCTGTTGTTGAATTGTGGCATGGCCTATCGCGCGGTCGGTAATTACGCCGCGGCCGAGAAATCCTACATCAAGGCCCTGGAGATCTGGCGCACGGAAGGAAATCTGGCCTGGCAGGCTGTCGTGCTCAATAATTTGGGATTTCTATATCACAACATCATGGGCGAATATGAGAAGGCTAATTTGTCCATGCAGGAAGGGCTTACCTGCGCCAATCGTTGCCGTTATTTGCAAACCGAGGCTTTGATTGCCATTAGCATGGGCGATCTCTATACTGAACTGGAGGAGTTTGAGGGAGCACATCACTCTTACGAACAAGCCGAATCCATTGCGAGAGAGATCGACGATCGATTTTTACTTAACTATCTACCGCTGGCAGAGGCTTCTCTGGCGATTCTTCAAGGGGACACCGATCAGGCAGAACGATTGCTGACTGAGGTACGTCCAGCCATTGACGCAAGTACTTCACAATATGAACTTGGTTTATGGTCATTGCAACGCGGCCGATTATTTTTGATCAAGGGGGAGGTGCATACTGCCATCACGCTCCTTATGGAAGCGGAGCGTTGTTTCACAGAGGATGGCCGGGAACTCGAAATGCTGTGGAGTCGCGTCTGGCTGGCCGCCGCCCTCTCGTCCGCGGGCGATGCGGATGCCGTCCAGAAATTCAAAGGTTTATTGGCTGGAGGAGGGAACGTCTCGCACGCGCTGGTGGCGACCGTTCGATTGGCGCTTCCATGGCTGGGACGGATCCGGTCGAGTCCTTCCTTGGGACGGTTGGCTGTTTCGCTCTTTCAGCAGGTTGATCGCCTGGACGCGCGCCTGCCATCTTTGCGCCGAAACATGCGCCGCTTGCCCCAAATGGTTACCCTGTCTGCGCCGCGCCTGGCGATTCAATCCCT
>JAYRVQ010000180.1:0-1921 GCA_041918465.1 Anaerolineales bacterium | reverse complement strand
CACTTCGCCCATGTACAACTCCTGCCCTTTGATCCTGATCTTTTCCTCGCGCCCGCCGCCCTGCAAAAAAATCTCGCTCTTGAGTCCGGGCTTGAACGGCAATGGGATCAAAAGCGACGCGTCTGTGCCAACGATCTCGATGTGTGTGCGAGTTGGGGATTGGAAGCCCGAATCGAATTGGGCGTGGACTCCGTTTACGAAGCGCATCTGCCCGACGAAACTCATGTCGCTTCCGCCCGGACCTGAAACCTGCCAGCCAAAAACTTCGGCGGGTTCCTCCCCCGCGAGCATGCGCGCGTACGAGATGGGATAACAGCCCACGTCCCAAATGCTTCCCCCGCCCATTTCCTTGATGTTGCGGAAGTTCCCTTCGCGATCCAGGGTGAATGTGAACGCGCCTTTGATGAGTTGGAGTTTACCCAGCGCCCCGCCATCCACCAGTTCCTTCACTTTTAAGGTTTGCGGATGATGACGGTACATGAAAGCCTCGGTCAGCACCCTGCCTGTGGCTTTGGATACGGTGATCATTGCATTCATTTCTTCGAGGGTGAGCGCCATTGGTTTTTCGCACAGGACATGTTTGCCCGCTTGCAGGGCTTTGATCGTCCATTCGGCGTGCAGGTGATTCGGAAGGGGATTGTAGATCACGTCGATTTCGGGATCGGCCAACAACGCTTCGTAACTGCCGTACGCACGCGGAATCTTCCATTCGCGCGCGTACGCGTCCGCTGTGGATTGGCTCCTCGAAGCGGCGGCCAGCAGGCAGGTCTGTTTGGAGGCGTGCAGGGGTTTGATCAAAGCCCGGTTGATACGGGCAGTCGAGAGTAGTCCCCAGTTGAGCGTATTTTGAGTCATAGTGTTTTAGAAAAGTGACAGCCACATCAGTGTGACTGTCACTTTGAATCGGAATGAAGTTTTAGTTATCCCTTGAGCGAACCGGCCAGCAATCCGCGTAGGAAGTAACGACCCAGGAAAATGTAGACGAGCAGGGTAGGGAGGGCGGCAAGTAGTGAACCTGCCATTTGAACATTCCACGAGATGATCTGACTGCCGGCCATGTTGTTCAGCGCCACGGTGATCGGCCACTCCTGGTTGCCGGTCAATACCACTGCAAACAGGAAGTCGTTCCACGCGGATGTGAATTGCCAGATAAGTACGACCACGAAACTGGGAATGGAGATTGGCAGGAGAATGTAACGGTAGATGCCTAGCATGTCTGCGCCATCCATTTTGGCGGCTTCAAGCAATTCCTGCGGCAGGCTGGCGTAGTAGTTGCGGAAGGTGAGCGTGGTGATGGGGATGCCGTAGATGATGTGCGCCAGTGCCAGCCCGGGCAGGCCGGTCATGCCAATGGAACGCATGAATACCACAAGCGGGATGAGAATGCTTTGGTAGGGGATGAACATCCCGAACAGGATCAACGGGAAGATAACGTCTGCGCCGCGGAATTTCCATTTGGCGAGGATGAAGCCGTTCAGCGACCCGAGCATGGAGGAGATCAGCGCGGCGGGGATGACCATCACAAAACTATTCAACAACGACGGTGAAAGTTTGGAAAAGGCCTCTATGAAATTGTCGAGGGCGAGGCCGTGCGGGAGATTCCACATGGTCTTCAGGTCAATTTCGGCAAAACTCTTGAACCCCGTCACGAGCATGACGTACATCGGAAGCAGGTAGAAAATCGCCATGGCGACCAGTGGAATGTACAACCAATATTTTGCAAGACGGATCTTTTGTTTCATGATTGCGTCTCCGTCTTGAGAGTGTAGCGGATGTAGGGGATGATGAGCACGGCCACACTGATGAGCAGGAGAATACCGATGGCCGCGCCGCGTCCATAGAAGAGGCCGTCGAAGGTAGTCTGCCACATGTAGATGGCGGGCACATCGAGCGGAAGTTGTTTCCCTGCCACGGCGATGAT
>JAYRVQ010000179.1:0-7949 GCA_041918465.1 Anaerolineales bacterium | reverse complement strand
GGAAGGCGGTATTCGTCCGCCTGTAGTCGAAGGACAGATAGCAAAAGCAATCATTATTCTCTGATTACCCGCCCTTCGACTTCGCTCGGCTATCGCCTCGCTCCGCTCAGGGCAGCGATAGACTGGCTTATAATTGCGAACCAAGTAACTCACATCTCGCATCGCCACTAATTACTGAACACTGATAACTGGTCAACCCATGTCCTTCCTCTTCTCCCCTCCCTCTTCTGACGATCTGACTCGCCTTCTCCGCGCCTGGCGTTTCTGGCTCCTCGCCGCGTTGATCGGCGGACTGCTCGGCGCGGCGATCTATTTCCTCGCGCCGCCCGCCTATCGCGCTCGCGCGTCCGTGCAGGTGGATTTCAACCTCGAAGAAGCCTACACGCCCACACAGGATAAGCAGGCGTTTTATTATCTCGAACGCGAAGTGCGGAAGTTGCAGGATGTCGCCTTCTCGGATGCGGTCTTGCAAGCCGTTGCAGATGAAGTTGGCGAAACTTCCATCGCAGAACTCCGCGACGAGAAACTCCTGCTGAGTCAACCTGGCGAAGCGGGCTGGCATTTCTTCGCCGAAGACCGCGACCCAAAACGCGCAGAAGCGATTGCATCCGCCTGGGCAAGCGCGTTCACCGCGCAGGTCAAGGATGCGGCGACCGCCAGTATGACGCTCCAATCCTTCCACGCTGAAATCCAAAACGGTTGCGGCGGAGACTGCGCAAATATCGAATCCCAGATTGCGGATCTGGAATCCCGCGCACAGGGAATTAGTCCCTACGTGGAAGTGTCGCTCCTGCAAGCGGAGCAATTGTCTGTGGCGCGCAAGATCGCCATCAGCACCTACATCCTCGTTGGAGCAATTGCCGTATGGGTGGTGGGCGCGCTGGCGATTCTTTTTTTTACGCCCAATCGTAAATCATAAATCGAATGTCCTCCCTCCTCTCTTCGGCAAATTTACAAAAATTCTCCCGCATTCTCTGGGCGGCAGTCCTGTTAACTTTGCCCATCACCAGTTTTCGCTATTTCCCCTTCCTCGGCGATTCCACACAGGTGCGGCCACTGGCGTTGTATCCACTGGCGTTTCTCATGCTCATTCTGCTTGTGCAACTCTGGCGCCGTGAAATTCGGAATCCAATTCCGGGCAGTCTCATGCTATTGGGAGGATTTTTTGTCGCGGCTTTGCTGTCCTCTGTCCTCGGCGCGCTCAACGCGCCGCTGGAACTGCGCGGCAGTGACTACTTCGACCGCGTCCTGCGCGCCTGGGTGACCGCGGCGATTGGCGTGATGTTCTTCCTGGCGGCCATCTGGATGAACCGCGACGAGAAAGATGTCCGCTTCTCGGTCAAGTGGCTCCTGCTGGGACTTTGCCTGCACATCCTGTGGAGCATGGTACAGGCGCTCTCGTTTTACACACCACTCATCTCGCGCGAAACCATGCGCGATTTGCAGACCTCGTTCTCGATGCGCGTGCCGATGAAGAACCGACGTTTTTCAGGAATGGCTTTCGAGTCTTCCTGGCTCGCGGGACAAATCGCCACGCTCTACATGCCCTGGCTGGTCGCCGCGCTCCTCACGCGCTATCGCGTCTTTAAAGCCAAATGGGCGGAACCGCTTCTCTTCCTCGCCGCGCTGTTCCTGCTCCTATTCACGTTCTCGCGCGGAGGATTGCTCTACTTCCTGATCGCTGGAATCATCACCGCCTGGATCGGACGCGGCGATTCCCTGCGCCGCCTGCGCGACTGGTTCGTCTCTCCCTTCCGCTCTGAGTTGGTCACACCCTCGCGGACGCGTGACATCGCCATTCGCGTTACCCTGCTCACCGTCCTCGTCGCCGTGCTGGCAGGTACGGGCATGTTCATGTATAACAAGCGCTATATAAACAAAGTCTTTGCATGTATCGAAACATCAGATAACCTCGAAGAATATGTCACCTGTAACTACGCGGGCGGACGCGCCGCCTACGCTTGGTCGGCCATGGGCGCGTACAGCCTCGAGCCATGGACCGGCGTTGGTCTCGGCGCCAGCGGTCTCTACATGTACGACTACCTGCCTGATTTTTCCAAAACGAATCTCTTCGAGATCGCGCGCCAACTTGCCCCGGATAGCCTGTCCATCCCGAATCCAAAGTCCATGTACATCCGCGTCCTCGCCGAGACGGGTCTGCTCGGCACTGCGCTCTTCCTCGCTTTCCAATTATCCATGCTGGCAGATATGCGCGCCCTCTTCCGTTCCAATTCACAACGGTTCTTTGGCATTGCAGGTCTATTCACCTGGATCGCGGTTTTCCTCTATAATGTCACCCAGGATTCACTCGCCACTCCCAACCTGTGGATCAACCTCGGAATACTGATCGGCCTGGCGCGGGCGTACGCAACTCCCGCCGAAGCCTTGAAGGAGATTTCATGATCGTATTATCTGTCGGAATGCCGCGCGCAGGCTCGGGCTGGCACTACAACGTCATCCACGATTTAATGGCGACCACAGGCTGTGCCGACGCGCGTGACATCCGCGAGAAATACCGCCTGCACAAAGTTTTGACCGAGGTGAACTGCAATATCGGAGTCCTGTCCGCGCGGCGGCTGGGAATGGTGACCGTCCCCGCGCTGATGGGCAATACGTTCGTCATCAAGGCTCACGCGGGACCGTCGGCCTGGTCGCGGTTACTGGAAGCGGTCGGCCTGTTGAGAGTCACCTACATCTACCGCGACCCGCGCGACGCCATGCTCTCCGCCTTCGACTTCGGACAACGCGCCATCGAAAAGGGACGTCCCAACGCGTTTTCGCATCTCACCGATTTCCAGAAGACGCTCGACTTCATGACCGAATACGTCCGCATCTGGGAGATGTGGATGAGCGAGAAGACTCCCCTCATCGCCCGCTACGAAGACCTGCTGACGGATTACGATAACGAGGTCAATCGTCTGGTTGGATTCCTTAAATTAAACGGCGACCAGCCCGAAGTCCAGAAAGTGATCGAGCAATACCGTCCGGGTAGGGGGGACGGTCAGCAGGGTCTGCATTTTTACAAGGGCAAGATCGGCCGTTTTCGCGAGTCCTATAGCGCCGAGGAGCAGAAGGTCATGTCTGAACAATTTGGCCCGGCGCTAAGAAAAATGGGGTACAAAATCTAAACCGTCAACCAATTGTAACGTCCACCCAAATTACTATGGACAGTTTTGGGGTATCATAAGCCCATGCGCACGTTCGATTCGCCTTACATCGCCGACTGGTTTGCCATTTCCCTGCGTTGGATCACGCTGGTGGGACTGCTCGTTTCGCTGGCGTTGGGCGGGGCACTGGCGCTCCTGGCAACCTGGCCGATGATCGTGCTTTTGTTATGGAACGTGGCGATGACATTTTTTGCGGCCACGAACGCGCGCATGACGTTCCACCGCCAGATCGGCCTGGGCGTGGATGTGGTGTTCACGGCGATCTTTTTCTTCATCCAGGGAGGTTTGGCGGGACCTGCCGCGTGGGCATCTGTTCTGCCGATTCTGACCGGTTCAGTGTATTTCGAGATCTGGGGGGCATTGGGCGTTGCGATCCTGTTTGCGATGATCCAGATCGGCAGTGTCTGGCTCCAGGCACGCTCTGCTTCAACAGCGATCACATTACCGGTCGTCATTTATGCGGCGGCTACGCTGGCACTGGGGACGATATTTGGTTTCCTCGGGCGGCAACTGTTGATGTACTTGAGAGCCGTTCGTGAAAAGCACCTGCTCGAGGAAAAGCACAAGTGGCACATCGAGAGCGAACGCCTGCGCGCCATTTACGAGTTGACCTCCACGCTGACAGCCACGCTGAGTTACAAGCGCGTGCTCGATTCTGCACTGGACATGGGATACACCGCCATCAATCCCGACCCGGAGGCGGGTGATGATGGGAAACTGGTCAGTGCGGTGTTGCTCTTCAAGGGCGATAAACTTCGCATCGGGTCGGCGCGACGGTTCACAAATGCAGACCAGAAAGTGAGCCTGCTCGGCGCGGAGGGACTTCTCAAAAGGGTGTTCGATGAGGGCGAACCAGTCCTTTCTTCAGACATCGGCTACGATCCCGAACTGAGCCGTATCGTAGCCCTGCGCTCCTGCACGTCGGCCTATTGTTTTCCGTTGCGAAGCGGATTCAACGTTTATGGCGTAATGCTGTTCGCGCATCCCGATCCTCATTATTTCAATAATGACCGCGTCAACATGCTGGATATCATCGGCCGCCAGGCAGTGATCGCCATCCAAAACGCGCGTCTCTACCAGGACCTGGTGGAGGAAAAGAACCGCATGGTGGAAGTGCATGAGGAAGCGCGAAAAAAACTGGCGCGCGACCTGCACGACGGCCCGACCCAGTCTGTTGCGGCGATGGCCATGCGCATCAACCTGGCGCGGCGGATGACGGAGCGCAACCAGGAAGCCGCCATCGAGGAACTCATCAAGGTCGAGGAATTGGCGCATCGCACATCCAAAGAGATTCGCCACATGCTGTTCACCCTGCGTCCCCTCATCCTCGAGTCGCAGGGACTGGGCGCCGCGCTTCAATCCATGGCCGAGAAAATGCGCGAGACCTTCAGCCAGAATGTGGTTGTTAATGTCGATTCGAAACTGACCGATAAATTGGAGATGGGCAAGCAAGGCGTCATCTTTTACATCATCGAAGAAGCCGTCAACAATGCCCGCAAACACGCCAACGCCGCCACCATTTGGGTGCGACTCGGACAATTCGAGCCCGGCATCGCCCTGCTCGAGATCGTGGACGATGGCATTGGCTTTGACGTAAAAGCCGTGGACAAGGCCTACGACAAACGTGGCAGTCTCGGCATGGTCAATCTAAGAGAACGCACCGAACTGGTGAACGGCCTGCTCAACATCGATTCTGCTCCGGGCAAGGGGACGCGCGTCCAGGTTTACATCCCGCTGACAGAAGATGCCGCCGATCGCCTGCATCACAAGAAGGCGGGATAATCTCCCGCTGTTACGCCAATCTCATGCCAAGCATTGCCAACATTTTTTACTTTTCCCACGGGGCGGAGAATACATCGCGCCCGCCGCTGATCTTCATTCACGGCGCAGGCGGGACGCACCTGCACTGGCCGCCGCAAGTGCGTCGACTCACCGGTCAGCGCATCTTTGCCCTTGACCTGCCCGGCCACGGAAAATCGGGCGGGGTGGGAAGCCAGAGCATCGCAGACTATGTCCACGCAGTCATTAACTTTCTCGATGCAATTCACTCCAACTCAGCCGTCTTCATCGGTCACTCGATGGGGAGCGCCATCGCCCTCACGCTCGCGCTGGAATTTCCAAAACGCGTCCTCGGACTCGGACTAGTTGGAAGCGGCGCGCGCCTGCGTGTCGCCCCCCAGATTCTGGAAAATACCGCCAGCGATGCCATGTTTCCACTGGCAATCAAACTCATCAACGACGCGGAATTCAGCCCCTCGGTCAATCCGCGCCTGAAAGAACTGGCCGCGGAAAGGATGGCAGAAATTCGCCCCTCCGTCCTTCACGGCGATTTCCTCGCCTGCAACGAATTCGATGTGATGCACCGCCTCGATGAAATCACCGTCCCCACGCTCATCCTGTGCGGCGCCGAAGATCTCCTCACCCCCATAAAATATTCCGAATACCTGCGCGAACACATCGCCGACGCGCACCTCGTCACCTTCCCCGGCGCGGGCCACATGGTAATGCTCGAACAACCCAAAGAAGTGGCAGACGCGCTGGCCGAATTTGCAGACGCCATCCCCTACCGGCCAGGACAGTAACGCTTCCTACCAGCCAAACAACCGCATCAAAATTGGTTTCGCCGCCTGCACCGCCCGCGCCCGATGGCTCAGGCGGTTTTTTGTTTCATCGGACAATTCCGCCATCGTCTGTCCAAGTTCGGGCATGAAGAAAATGGGATCATATCCGAACCCTCCCGTGCCGCGCTCTTCGGGGATAATTTCACCGGGACAGGTTCCCTCGGCGATCTGCACGCTTCCTTCCGGACCCGCGATTGCCACCGTTGCCCGGAATCTGGCCTTCCACGGACGCGGCTTGCCGTTAAGGTTTTGCAAGAGATAGGCGCGGCGGTCTGCATCCGAAGCCCCGGGCTTGGATGAGTATCGCGCAGAATATAAACCGGGCGCGCCATCGAGCGCATCCACTTCGAGACCGGAGTCGTCCGCTATGCAAACAAGTCTACTGGCGTGCGCGAAGGCGAGGGCTTTTTTGGACGCGTTCTCAGCGTAGGTAGCGCCATCTTCGAACACATCGAGGTCAAGGTTGATGTCCGCGGGGGTGACGAGTTCAAGGGGCAAATCCGCAAGGATGGCTTGCAGTTCGCGCAGTTTGCCTTTGTTGTTGGTGGCGAGGAGGAGTTTCATTTTGGATTTTCGATTTAGGATTTACGATTTTCGATTTGTTCGATTGCCCAGTTTGCATGTTCGCGAACGAGAGGCTCGGAATCACTGTTGGCATTTTCCAATGCGGGGAGAGCGCGTTCATCACTGATATTGCCGATGGCCACGGCCGCGTTGCGGAGCAGGCCGCGGCGTTTTGCGCGCTGGACGGGACTGCGCTTGAACTGTCGGTTGAAGATTGACGGAGTCAATTCCAAAGTTTGGATCAGGTCAGGAAACGGCGAACCGCTTTGGAGTCGGAAAGAGGCGTCTCCTTCGGGCGCGGCGAATCGATTCCACGGGCAGACCGTCTGGCAGATGTCGCATCCAAATATCCAATCCTGCATGTGAGGGCGGAGTTCTTCGGGAATAGCGCCTTTGTTTTCGATGGTCAGGTAGGAGATGCAACGGCGGGCGTCGATATCGCGGCCCGGGAGGATGGCGTCGGTGGGACAGGCTTCGATGCAACGCGTGCAAGTTCCGCAGTGGTCGGTGATGAAGGGCGGGTCGGGTTCGAGTTCGAGGCCGAGCAGAATTTCGGCGAGAAGGAAGTAGGAGCCTTTTTGCGGATGGATGAGGCAGGTGTTTTTTCCGACCCAGCCAAGTCCGGCACGTTGGGCAAGATCGCGTTCGAGGAGTGGACCGGTGTCGGTGTAGTAGCGATTCGGGATAGGGTGACCAACCTGTGATTCGATGAATTGAACGAGGCCCGCAAGACGCGGCGGAAGAACGAGGTGGTAGTCTTCGCCGAGGGCGTAGGCAGCGATGCGGCCACCCCCCTCCGTCTCCCCCCATTTCCTGCGAAAATGCGGGGAG
Organism: Anaerolineales bacterium; assembly: GCA_041918465.1. Classification (GTDB taxonomy): domain Bacteria; phylum Chloroflexota; class Anaerolineae; order Anaerolineales; family Villigracilaceae; genus Denitrolinea. The sequence continues at coordinate 766 of JAYRVQ010000179.1, read as the reverse complement.
TGTCCCGAAGGGACGAGGGGGGCATTATACGGAACGCCAAGAACGAGGATAGATTTGCATTCAGGGAGGATGAGACGCGGGTCGGCGCGGCAGGCGCGGGCGCGGTCAGTGGCGAGGTAAGCCATGTCGGCATGGTGGCCGCGCACCAGCCAGTCTTCAAAAAACGGGAAATGAGGCGGCGGGTCGGGAATCGTCACACCGGCCAGGATGAATCCCAGCCGGTGTGCTTCGTTCAGAATAGACTGTTTGAGTGCGTCGGTCACTAGCGGACGATGATCTTGACGTAGAAGAATTGTCCAAAGGCACTGCCACTGGCATTAGCCATGCGCCAGGTACTGACATATTCGCCAACCTTGGTGGGCGCTTTGAATTGAACTGAGACTTCCACTTCCTGGTTGGGAGTGACGGGAATGCTGATGGCGGCGGGCGTGCCACCCATCTTTTCGCCATAGGCAAAAACAACGGTATAGCCCGCACCCCAGGTAGAAGGGCCGGAGTTCCTGATTTTCCAGGTTTTGAGAAATTCCTGCCCGGGTGTCATGACAGTGCCATCGGGGACGGTCACATCCACGGTGAGTGGGTTGTAAGTTGCGTCATCGAACAAGCCCGCCGACGTGCCGACAGCCCCGGGCGTAAGCAACGAGACTAGGGTCAAGGTTACAGTGGCAGTAGGCGTCTCTTCAACAGGAGGCTCGGTTGACTCAGCCGTCGGGCTGGCCAGTGGCGTGAGCGCGGCTTCCGCGCTTTGGGTGGCAAGAATGTCGGC
>JAYRVQ010000178.1:0-2452 GCA_041918465.1 Anaerolineales bacterium | reverse complement strand
CCTCTTACAGGCAGTGAACGAGATTGAGGGGCTGGAGCGCATCCGTTTTCTCACCAGCCACCCCAATTACATGAGCGATGAGCTGCTCGAGGCCATCGCAACGCTTCCCAAAGTGATGCCGCACATCGAAGTCCCGATCCAGGCGGGCGACGACGACGTGCTGGCGAACATGCGCCGCGGTTACACCCAGCAAGATTACCGCGACCTCGTGGAAAAAATCCGCGCGAAGATTCCCGACTGCTCCATCGCGACAGACATCATCGTCGGATTCCCCGGCGAGACGGACGCGCAGTTCATGGAGACCTTCCGCGTCCTCTCCGACCTTCGGCTGGACGTGGCCCACCTGGCGCGTTACTCCTCCCGCGAGGGGACCGTCGCCACGCGCAGCATGGACGACAACGTGGCCGACGACGAAAAAATGCGCCGCTTCCGCCTGCTCGAAGAGTTGCAGGAAAAAATCGTCGGCGAGATCAACCAGAAATACCTCGGCGAAAAAGTGGACGTCTTATTCGAGGAAAAAGTGAAGGGACGCTGGCGCGGCCGCACCCCCACCAACAAACTCGTCTTCGTTGAGTCTGAGGAAGATCTGCGCGGCAAGATCGAGTCGGTAAAAGTAACCTGGGCGGGGCCGTGGTCCATGCAAGCCGACTTGGAAAGAAAACCCGAATTGATCACGTTATAAAAAACTTCCCGCCTCACAGCGGGAAGTTTTGTGTGTCAGAGATTGGACAGACTATTATTGAGCGTACTAAATACATTCCCAATGATCGGGCCAAGTAACATGAGTACAGCAATAACAACAAGAGCAACTAAAACAAGAACAAGCGCGTACTCAACCAGTCCCTGACCGCTTTGGGACCATCGGATTTTCATGGCGTTCACCTCCTTTCAAGTTGGGATGCATGACAACTCTAGCATAAACGGAAAAATAATACAACGGTGATTTTGACAGCACTATTCCACGATATCCACGCGAGTGGCGTTTGCATATTCGTATTTGTATTGCTTTTCAGGGGGCACACTCGGCAGGGACCAGCGGTACAGCCATTTGGCCGCAGCCGGAGAAAGATTGATGCAACCATGCGAACGCGGCCGGCCAAAATCGTTGTGCCAGAATGTCCCGTGGATGGAGATGCCGTTATCTTTGATGTACAACACCCACGGCACACCGGGCAGATCGAATCCGCTGGCGGTGATATCTCCCGCGGCCATGTGGCGGCTGGGACGTTTGTGATAGGTTTCAAAACGACCGATCGGGGTGGTGTAAGTTCCAACTCGCAGAATCGCACCCGTGGCAGCGCGCGCCGCGAATACCGGACGGCCTGCTTCATAGGCTAGAATCAACTGCGCATCGAGACGTATTTCGATGCGTTTCTCTCTGGGAGAGACGGACGGGGAAAGAGGCTCCAACTCAGAGCGAGGCAGGATGCGCACGTGCCGCGCGGGGATAAAATAGAATTGTTCAAATTTGTCGTCGAGCAGACGGTACCAGGCGCTTCCGTCGGGACCCGGGACGGATTCCAGAACCCAATGGGTCGTCTCGTAATATAAACGGTACATCACCTTCGACGCGGGGTCGGGCGATTCGTACGCGTCCGTGAAAGGGACGCTTATTTCACCCAGTAAGCCCTCTTTGGGAAATGTACCAACTGGTTCATTCAAAATCGTGCGGACAGGTTGCACCAGGCCCGAATATAAGTAACTACCATCCTCCAGTTTGTACCAGATACGATTGTAGGCGCTGGCATCCTCGTCAATGGCCGTGCTGTCAATGTTGACGATCAGGTCGCGCCAGTATAATTTTACGCGCTCACCTTTATCAGACGGGATATCGTACGCCCACAACACGCCCGAGGTGATCCGTCCCTGAAGAGCAGGCTCGGAAGCGGAGGCAGGCCCGAGGTCCGAAAAGAACGAGAGCGGACGGCCCGGGAACATAAGTCCCAACAGGCCAAGTCCGCTCAGTTTGAGAAAGTCGCGGCGCGAGAGTCCGCCGTGCGAAATATTCATCGGTCTAATAGTGGACGTTCACCACCGTCCCAAAGGTGGACCAGTAATAAAGCCATTCGGCATCGGGGATGCTCATGTTGACACAGCCGTGACTCATGGGCGTGCCGAAATTGTTATGCCAGTACGTGCCGTGAATGCCATAACTCTTGTGAAAATACATGGTGTAAGGCACATCCGGCAGGAAGTAACCGGGTCCGTGCATATCGGCATAAAGATAGCGGGCATAGATCTTGTATTTGCCAGTGACGGTGGGCGTGGCCCAAACGCCAGTGGAGACGATGAAAGTCTGCACGATCGTGTCACCTTCATAGGCATACAATCGCTGGCTGGTGAGATCGATATCGATCCAGTGAGCGCCACCGCCGCCACTGCTACTCGGCGGAACGTAAGCCTGTTGCGTCGGCGCGGTATACGGCGCGGCGGTGGGCAAAATCGGCGTGGG
>JAYRVQ010000177.1:0-4625 GCA_041918465.1 Anaerolineales bacterium | reverse complement strand
TGTGATTGACGACGAACTGCAAATCCAGCGCGCCGTTCGCACCATTCTGACCGAGAAGGGGTTTCGCGTTTCGACGGCGAGCCGCGGCGAGGAGGGACTCACACTCGCCGCGTCCACCGAACCCGACATCGTGATCCTCGATCTCGGCCTGCCCGACATGGACGGTGTGGAGGTCTGCACGCGCCTGCGCGAGTGGACGCAGATTCCCATCATCATCCTCTCCGTCCGCGACGGCGAACGCGATAAAGTAGCCGCGCTCGACAAGGGCGCGGACGATTACCTCACCAAGCCTTTCGGCATCGAAGAATTGCTGGCGCGCGTGCGCGTGGCGTTGCGTCATTCGGCAGGCAGGAAAGGCGACCAGGGAAAGATCATCAAAGCGGGCGCGCTGACGATTGACCTGGCATGGCACATCGTCAAACGCGGCGAGGATGAGGTCAAATTGACGGGCACGGAATATAAATTGCTGGCGTATCTCGCATCCAATCATGGACGCGTGCTCACGCACCAGAGCATCCTCACACACGTTTGGGGTCCCGCGGACGCGGATCACACCGAATACCTGCGCGTCTACATGCGCCAACTCCGCAAGAAACTCGAAGCAGATCCCGAACGTCCACAGTACATCCTCACCGAGCCTGGAATTGGATATCGGTTTATTACGGATGATTGACCGTACTGCAAGATTTATCTTGCCCCTGCTGACGTAACATAAATGTAACGGTGCTACACTAACACCTTACAACGCCCTTGCAAAAGGGCGTTTTTATTTGTTCTTTATACGATTGGCTGATTTTTTTGTCACCGTTTTATGGGGAATGATTAGGATGGTTTTCAAAGAGGCAACCATGAGTAGAATTGATACCATTCCGCCCAATTTGAGTTTCTCCCCCGTTTCGCTTGCGGGACCTCAATCCGCACGCCGTTTAATCGTTCTTATCCCCAACGCCGAATCGGATTACACACATGTCATCCACAGAGTTTTGGAACTGGCAACCGCCCTCGAAAGCCGCGTGCAGTTCCTCGGTCTGTGCAAAGATGCGGCAGAGGAACCCAGCCTGCGACGGCAATTGGTGATCCTGTCCGCTCTCGCGCAGGATGGAAAAATCTCTGCAGAGATCGCGGTCGAGTTTGGAAACGATTGGGTAAAGGCCATCAAAGCCGATTTGAGGGACAGCGATACGATTATTTGTTTTTCAGAACAACGCGTGGGGCTTGCGCGCAAACCACTGAGCCAGATCCTGGAATCGAATCTGGGTACACCCGTCTACATCCTATCAGGACTCCTTGCAGAGGAACAAACGGCTTCGAACTGGCCCAAACAAACGTTTGCATGGGCGGGTTCAATCGGGATCATTCTCGGTTTTTTCTGGCTTCAAACTCAATTCCACCAGGCAACGAGCGACTGGGCACATACAACCCTGCTACTACTATCACTTTTTCTCGAAGCCGCACTGCTCCTGTTTTGGAACAGCCTGTTCGGATAACCCACGGAACTCAACCAAACAAAAATGATCAACCCTGAAGACAACTCACAGACAGCAATTATCGAAAGAACCGCCGATTATGAACCGCCACGGACGTTGGGTTCATGGCTCATCGGCCGTCCGCTATCCACTGCGGACGCGCCGCATCAAACCATCGGAAAGGCCATCGGTCTCGCCGTGTTCGCATCGGACGCGCTCTCATCCACCGCGTATGCCACGCAGGAAATATTAGGCGTCATCGCCGCGGCTGGGACGATTGCCTACGGATACCTGTTCCCCGTTTCCCTTGCAATTATCACGCTATTGGCAATTGTCACCATCTCCTACGAGCAGACGATTCATGCCTATCCCGGAGGCGGTGGTGCTTACATCGTGGCGCGTGACAACCTCGGCGAACTACCCGCGCAGACCGCTGGCGCCGCGCTCCTCACCGATTACATCCTGACCGTCTCGGTGTCCATTTCGTCTGGTGTCGCCCAAATTGTATCCGCCTACCCTGACCTGTTCCCCTATCGGGTGTGGATCGCGGTGCTGGCTGTGTTCTTTATCATGTTGATCAACTTGCGAGGGGTAAAAGAATCTGGTGCGGCCTTTGCCGTTCCAACATATTTTTTCGTAGTGCTGATGGTATTTACCGTCGGATTCGGCTTGTTCCGTTACCTGACTGGCTCGCTAGGTATGGTAGTAGATCCTCCGCACTTTGAGACTCACCAAATCATCACCGTCATTACACCCTTCATTTTGTTGCACGCGTTTGCCAATGGGACAACCGCCTTGACAGGTGTGGAGGCAATTTCCAATGGTATTACCGCATTCAAGGAGCCGCGCAGTAAAAACGCAGGAATTACTCTGATCTGGATGTCGCTGATCCTGGGTTCGATATTCCTTGCGCTTTCCTTCCTCTCTGGACAAACGCACGTTGTATTTTCTGAAGAGGAGACCGTCATCTCGCAATTGGCTCGCACCATTTTTGACGGCAGGGGCGTGTTGTACCTGATGTTGATCTCTGGCACGACCATCATCCTGATCATGGCCGCAAACACAGCCTTTGCCGATTTTCCCCGTCTGGGCGCGCTGCATGCAGGTGATGGATTCCTGCCGCGTCAACTCACCTACCGTGGAAGCCGCCTCGTTTATTCGCGCGGCATCGTAACGTTGGCGGTTATTGCATCCATTCTGATCATTATTTTCCAGGCAAGCGTGACACGTCTCATCCCACTGTATGCCATTGGCGTATTCCTTTCCTTTTCCCTCTCCCAGGCTGGGATGGCGCGCCGCTGGTGGAAGATAGGCCATTTGAAGGAAGGTGAGGAGGTCATTGAGCCAGGCTCCACACTAAGATACGAACGCGGCTGGCAGACCCGCATGGTCATCAATGGTTTTGGCGCTGTTTGTACTGCGGTCGTCATGGTTGTCTTCGCGGTTACAAAATTTTCGGAAGGCGCCTGGGTGGTACTCATTCTCACGCCCGTTCTGGTAACCATCTTCTTTTCTATCCACCATCACTACAAGGGACTTGCCAAAAAACTTTCCCTCGACAATTTCGGCGTCATTCCTCCGCACACCCTTCGTCATCGCGTGATCATGCCCGTGAGCGGCGTACATCAGGGCACCCTGGCCGCGCTCAACTATGCACGCAGGTTATCCGATGACGTGACCGCCGTTCATGTCGCCATCGAACCGTTAGAGTCGGATAGGGTCCGCCAGAAATGGAAGACCTGGGGCGAAGGCGTCCGTATGGTGATACTAAATTCGCCATACCGTCTCTTCCTTGAACCTTTGTTGGAATACATCGCAGAGATCATGCAACAACGTCAGCCAGGCGAAATCATCACCATTGTTGTGCCTGAATTTGTTTCCAATAACCGTTTGACCTCCGCATTGCATACAAACACCGCAGAACTTTTGCATGGCCAGCTTAAGCGGCAGGAAGGTATTGTCATCATCAACGTGCCATATCAAGTACACGGGGATATTGGCAATCATTAGGGCGCGGCAAACAAAAACACAGAGACGGGTTGGATGGATAATCCAACCCGTCTCTTCAAATTACAGAATATAGATTTGCTAAAAACCCGGCGGGTTTACTTCACCCACGTCGGCCTCATCCACGATACATTTAACGGGATGCTGGGCGCCTGCACGAGAAACGGCTCCAGCGTGGACAGGTTGATGGCGTACAAATGCTCACCCGTCCCGTCAATGGTTTGGACGAGCAAATATTCCCCGTTGGGCGAAAAAACAAATTGCGGTTCAGTGGCGCTCATGTATACCTGCCGCAGGTTGCGCCCGTCGCTGTCGATCAAGTAAATACTGGATGCGCTGTCCGTCCGATGAACGAATCCCAATTGCTTCCCATCGGGTGACCAGGCCAATCCCATCACCGAGCCGCTGACGAAGGTTGCCAGATCTCGCAGGGGCTTTCCATCGGGAGTGATGATTCTCACCAGTTGCTTCTGGCTGTTATAGTCATAGTCTACATACGCCAGCAACGTGCCGTCGGGCGATTCAACGAACGGCGCTTTCGTCAGCAACGTCTCAAATAGCGGTTTCACAAACCCATCGCCGACGCGCATCAGGTAGACCGTCCCCGTTCCCCCAGGCTTGCCAGAACGCAACACAACATTCTCGCCCAGCCAGGCATCCATCACATACGGCCTGCCTTCTGCAGGCAGTTTCTCACTGGCTGTCAGATTTTTCAAATCGGTTCCATCGCGGCGCACGGCAAACACATCGCTTCCACCCGCGCCATCCTGCACGCGGAACGCGATCCACTCCCCATCCCGCGACCACATCGGCGGGTCCATATACCTCTCCATCTGCGCCAGTTCCTTCCACGTTCCATCCTGTGAATTGAATAGATAGAGCGTCCAAATGCGCTGGTCAGCATTGATCGGATACGTCCACACAGCCTCATTGCGCGTGGACGACCAGACCAGCGGCTGGAGCGAGGAGGTCAACTCGACAGGCGTCTGGATGACTTCCGCTTCGGGACAGTCCGACGCGCCAACCGCGCACGAGGCAGGGATCCTCACCCATCGCATCACGCGGACAGGGTGGCTGTCGTCCGCTAAAAAGGAGTAGACCCACCCGAGGGGATCCACGTCTGTGGGCGCGGCAGGCGTGACCGACACCGTC
>JAYRVQ010000176.1:0-7530 GCA_041918465.1 Anaerolineales bacterium | reverse complement strand
TGCAGGCTGGCCGTCCAGTAGACGGGGCGCGGGCTGGGCGTCACATCGCCAATGGTGATGATGCCGTTCGTCCCGATGGTGTTGAGCAATTCAGATGTTGCAATGGTTGGATAAACGTAAGCCATCGCAACTTTTTTGTCCACTAGCAGGTTGCCGTAGGCGGGATAGAGTTCCTGCTTTTCGTCCGCGGGAATTTCCACATATTGAGGGTATTCGAGCGAGTTGCCATAGATATCGAAGTAGTAAAGCGTTTTGAGACAAAGACCGCAGTAGTAGATCATGCCGTTCTTGAAGGCGGCGAAGGCAATTTGCGCATTGGGGTCACCCTGCGGGAGGATCATGCCAATGCGATAATCGTATTCGGTGGTGATCATGGCTGAGATGTAGCCAAACAGAAAGCCAACCAGATCAGGGCGGTTCTGACTGCCCACCACGCTGATATTTCCTCCTGGTACCACGCCGGGGATGTTGACCGCCAGAAATTGAGCCTGCGGCGCGGCCGCGGCCAGCGCAACGATGCCCGGGTCCGGCGGCAGGACGATAACGATTTTAAGGGATGGTTCAAGGTCTGTCGCGGTGAGCGTGTTGCGCACCTGGAAGCGATAACCAGAAGCCTGAGCCAGTTCGTAGACAGTGGTCTGGTACAGGTTGGATTGTGTCTGATCCATGTCTACGGGGACAACGAGTATCGCGAGTGGGACGCTCTGGGTGGCTGTGGGGGTAATGGTGGGAGCGGGAGTTGGCGTTTCTGTCGGGACGGGAGTCTCTTTGGGTCCGCAACTGCCGAGGAGCAGGGACAGGAGCAGAAGCGGGATCAAGATAAGAGTAGGTTTAATGTGCAAGGTTTTTTTTCTCCAGTTTCGAGATTTCCCCGATTATACCCGTCAAAAAATAAGCCCCCCGAAGTTTCGCCGTTCTTTGGCGCTTTGGGGGGCTGATGGATGTTACTTCGCGACGATCTTGATCTTCTTCGGGCGGGCGGACTCGGCCTTGGGCAGGCGCAATGTCAGCACACCATCGGTGATCTTAGCCTCGGCCTTGTCCGCGTTGACTGCGGCGGGCAGGCGCAGGGAGCGGCGGAAATTTCCGCTCGGCAGTTCGCGCAGGAGGTACTCGTTCTCATCCTGTTTGATTTCGCCTTCGATGGTGACCACGTCTTCGAGGATGTTGATGGTCAAGTCTTCGGCTTTGAGGCCCGGCACGAGGGAGGTCAGCACGAAGGCGTCTTCCTCGTCACGCACGTTGGCGGCCAGGCGATGTTCGATTGATTCGTCAGCCATGCGCATCCAACGGCGCGGCATGGAATGGCGATGGGGGTAAGGTTGAAGATAGAAGGTCATGTTTGGCTCCTTTACTGTTAATTGAATTGTCCCAATATTAGCCCGTGCATGTAAGAGCCGTGAAAACAGAAGGTAGAATTTCCGTAAGAAAAAATTGGGAGGCGGGGGTATAATTTTCCTGATGCCAAAACAAACCGTGTGGGTTGTACTTCTCTTCGTTGCCGCCATCGCGGGTGTCTTGATCTATCGGAATATGACCCCCTCCGGTTCGCGCTCGAATCACATCTGGGAATTTTTCGCCGACCCCGCCGCGCACGCGGACTGGAAATTGGCCGCCGGTACCCGGTGCGGAGATGCCCCGTTCATTTTTCCCACCACCGGCATGGTCGGTTTTCTGTGGGACGATTCATTTCGTCCCGGGCATCGGCACCAGGGCATAGATATCTTCGCAGGGACGGAAGTGGGCGTTACCCCTGTCATCGCCGCGTACGACGGCTATCTCACCCGCCTCGCAGACTGGAAATCCTCTATCATTATGCGCGTTCCCAGCGATCCCCTCCAGCCCGGACGACAGATCTGGCTTTACTATACCCATCTGGCGGATAAAAATGGCACATCGTACATTGTGGCAGATTTTCCGCCCGGCACCAGCGAGGTTTTTGTCCCCGCCGGAACCCTGCTCGGGTACCAGGGCAACTATTCCGGTGATCCGGATAACCCAACCGGAATCCATTTACATTTTTCAATTGTGCGCGATAATGGGGATGGCAGTTTCCTAAACGAACTTGCCATCAGGAATACCTATGACCCTTCACCCTATCTTGGGCTGGAGCTGAATTCAAAGAAAAACAACGGCGAAGTCCCTCTTTGCCCACAGAACGTTCCCTGAATCTTTATTTTCTGTTTTTGTTGGAGGTCTCATGGAATTTCAAGATAAGGTTGTTCTCATCACTGGTGCGGGCCGCGGCACAGGACGCCAAATGGCGGAGTCCTTTGCCGCACAAGGCGCGCGCGTAGCCGTAAATGATATTTCGCCGCAAAATGTGGAGGCCCTGGCAGATGAACTTCGTCGGCGCGGCTACAACGCAAAAACCTACGTGGAAGATATTGCCAAAAAGATGGCGGTGCAGGCGCTTGTGAAGCAGGTGGAGGATGATTTTGGCCGCATTGACATTCTCATTAATCATGCCTCTGTCGAGCCGCACATCTCCATGCTGGAAATGGATGAATGGGACTGGCATCGCACCATCGAGGTGAACCTGAGCGCCGCTTTCCTCACCATGCAAACGGTGGGACGGATCATGCGCGCGCGCGGTGGCGGCGTCATCATTAACCTGGCCTCGCTCTCCGGCGGCACGGTTGTGCTGGATCGCTCGGCCTATGTGGCCAGCCTGTTCGGGCTGATCGGCCTCACCCGCCAGGCGGCGCGTGAGTTGTTTGCCTTTGGCATTCGCGTCCACGCGGTGGGGCGCGGGCTGGGACGTTTCCAAAACGCCGGCACCACCGTCCCTGCAGATCTGTCCCGGGCGGTGCTTTTCCTGTGCAGTCCGCGTTCCGCGCATCTTACAGGTCACATCGTCAACCTGCCATAGTTGGGACACATGGAGCAATTGCTGGAATATCGCCAGCATCTACTGGAACGTTATGAGGAGGCCGCGCACGAGTTTCGCGAAGCGGTCGAAACGGTGGACAGCCCAAAAGTCCCGCGCGAGGCGGATGGGTGGAATGTCCACCAGATTGCGGCCCACACCCGCGATGTCGAAAGGATGATCTACGGACTGCGCGTCCGCCGCTCGTTGGAGGAGGAAAATCCGCTGTTCGAAAATTTTGATGGGGATGCGTGGATGGCTGAACATTACAATACCGATGAGCCCCTCGCTTCCATTCTGGATGAGTTGGCGGACTCCGTTCGAACGAATGTAGCGCGGCTGAAGAGACTCCCGCCCGAAGCCTGGACGCGCCCCAGCCGTCATGAAACCTACGGAGGCGGCTTTACCGTGCAGACGTGGGTGGAGCGCGGCCTGGCGCATATTGAAGAACATTTGAAGACAGTCATCGGTTAACACAGAAACCCGTTTTCTCGCCGAAAACGGGTTTCTTGTTTGTGCATGATGTTCGCTATTGAAACAAAATGGACGGCAGGCGTGCCAGCAATACGGGGGCGAGTTGCAGTCCAATTACTCCAACGATGATTCCCAAAACCATTCCAGCGATCACGTCCGAAACGTAATGCACGCCCATCGCCACGCGCGCCAGCGAGACGAGTGGCGCCCAGATGCAGAGGAGGATGGCCAGCCACGCGGGTCCGAGTCCGATGGCGAGGATTGCAATGAGGAAGGCGCGCGCCGCGTGTCCCGATGGAAAAGAGTGTGGGTCAGTGTTGCGATAGATTCCGCCCCATTCTCCCTCGGGTCTGCGGCGTCGGACAATTAATTTGATCGTCAGCACGGTGACGGCCAGTACGGCAATGCTTGCAAAGAGGGTGACGGCCCACTGTTTCCAGAATGAATTACCAAACCACCACAAGAGGAGCAGTCCCAGCCCCCAGAACCAGGAATCGCCCGAATGGGCAAAGAAGACCGCCAGTGTGCGGAGCAGGCCGGGCTGTTCGGCCACGCGCAGTCGGTCTGAGAGGCGCGCGTCAAGCTCGAGGATGGAGCGAAAATTCATTTGGTCTTTTTCGCGGCAGGTTTGCGGACCACTTTCTTCGCTTTCAGGGCGGGTTTGGAAACAGGCTTCTTTGCGGTCGGCTTGGCTTTCACCACCGGTTTTTTCACAGCCACTTTTTTGGCGGCGGACTTTATTGCGCGCTTCTCTTTGGCCTGCTGTTTTTCCATGTCGGCGCGCAGAAGTTCGAGTTGGTGCGGCTTATCCACATCCATGCAAGGCTCGGCGCTGTTCCAAACGATGGCGCGTCCCTGGATACCCAATCGCTTGCAGACGTGTTCCACCAGTTCGTTCAATGTAGCGCTATGCGTGATGACTTTCCAAAAGGTGTCGAGTCCCACAAGGGACGCCTGTCGCAGGGATGATTTTCGATTACCGATCAACTGTTCCCACAGGTCGAGATGTTCCGTCGCCATGCGGACGTGGGTGATGTTGATATCTGAGCCGCACAGTTCGATATCTTTGAGGCGGGTATAGGTGCGCTTCGAGCCGGGGAAGCGCGTTTCCATAACTTCCCTTGGACAGACACCGTAGTACAGATCGTGTTTCGTCTGTAGACAGTTCTGGATCAGCCAGTCCACCATGTCACCTTTAAGGGTGGGAATGTCGGACGAGACGATCACCACGTACTCGGTCTTTTTGTTCAGTTCGAGGGCTTTGTTCACGCCGGCTACGATGTTGGCGAGCATGCGCCCTTGATTTGAGATGTAGTGGATCGGTTTCCTGCTGACCAATTTGCTTTTGGCAGACAGGCCGATCATGATGATGTCGTCCACTTCATGCGCGTCATTCAACGCATCAAGCACCCACTGAACCATGGGTTTGCCTGCTACATCGATCAGCGCCTTGGAATCGCCTCTGGAATAAATATACAGGGGGTCTTCGGGTTGGGGAATCCCGCCTGCGGTCACAATTGCGTACATGGTTGAACCTCCTGATTAATTCAATTCCTGTAACTGCGGTTCGAAACCGAGTTTGTTCAGCAGTTCATCGTATTCCGGCCACGTGAGCGGACGGTTTTTGCCAGAGACGGCGACGAGCGCGGCCTCCATCATGTTCGTGCCAAAGGAACGTCCCTCCATGACGGGCGTGGTGGTGACGAGATATTTCACACCAGCTTTCTTGAATGCTTCCACATCTTCAGGTGTGGTGGTGTTGGTCACGATCACCTTGCCTTGCAGGTTGTCGGGCATACAGCGTTTGATAAAGTGACAATCGCCCGCGATGACGGTGGCCCAATCGTAATATTTGCCCCACTTGGGAGTGCGCTTTTCCTGCTTCTCGCCCGTAGGATAGATCCATTCAAAAGGCAGGCGGCCCGCGATGGGCATGAGCAGGGCCGCAAAAATCTTGAGATGACTGAGTTTATGGATCGCAATGGGAATATCCAGGCCGAACATCAGATCGCCAAAGACGGTTTGGTAACCGGCTTCATCGAACGATTTTGAAAGCCCCCAACGATCCACACCCGCGGTCACCAGCACTTTACGGCCATGATCGTCGAGATATTTTTTAATGCGTTGTTCCAGGAAACCAGCGGCCTTGTTTTCGAGGGTGTTCTTCAACCCGCCTCCATCCAACAAGGGCGTCTTCTTGACAAAACGCACCATGGGTTTAACCGAGTAAAACGGATACCACTTTCCATCCACCAGCGCGCCCAGGTCCGCGCCACCCACACCAAAAGCGTCCACCTGCCCGTCGAGTTCCTGATACTTGAGCGCGGCGGCTTCCATATCGCCGTCCGTGCCGATGCGTTCAATGCTGACCTGTTCGCCCAGCAGGACCACCTCCACTTTTTTGTTGCGCTTTGACGATCCAATGCTGATGCTGACCGCTCTCTTCATATCGTGCCTCCTGTGAGGAAATTCTCCGCGAGTATACACCGAATTGGATGGAGATGTAAAATTGAACTGGAGGCTCTCATGACCCGAAAACTGATGTGGATTTTCCTTGCCGCGTTCGCACTTGTGACGGTCTACAATGTGATCGTTCTGTACTTCAACCTGTTTCGGTTATTCAACCCGATTCTCACCCCGCTGACAACCCTGTTCGGATTCGGATTCGCACTCCTGCATGCCAGCCTGCGCTGGAATTGGCGCGCCGCGCTGACGTTATTCATCATCTCGTTCGTAGTCAGCCTCGCGTTTGAAAGTTTTGGCGTTGCGACGGGACTCATTTACGGGCCATATCACTACACCGACAAACTTGGGCCAAAATTTCTCGGTCTTGTCCCGTACCTGATCCCTGCCGCGTGGTTCATGATGATGTACCCGTCCCTCATCATCGCCGAACGGATCGCGCCGCGTTCTGATGGTTGGAAGCGCGGACTCATCGTCGCTGCGCTGGGCGGATTCATCATGACTGCCTGGGATGTAGTCATGGACCCGATGATGGTACGCGGCGGGCATTGGGTCTGGGAAGTGGAGGGAGTGTATTTCGGCATCCCCCTGCAAAACTATTGGGGCTGGTGGCTGACAACGTTCTGCGTGTTCCTCGTCAACTGGCTGATCGCGTCTCGAAACAGCGAACAGGCCAAAGTCGGAGATGACCGGTTGGCCGTCCTCAGTTATATTCTCACCGGTCTGAGCGGAGTCATGGTCTGTCTCGATCCCGATATTATCCGTGAACTTGGCGGCGCGGCTCTGGCGGGGTTCTTTGCCATGTTCCCGTGGGCGGTGATGGGGTGGAAACAAGCGGGCGAGAAACCTGACTTCGGGAGTGCGTCGCACCTTCATCGATAAGGTAAATCCACCTGTGTGGTGCGACGCACCCTCGGCAAAAACCAAAACAGCCCGACGATGAGTCAGGCTGTTTGTTTGATACCAAGGTCATTTCACAAAAATCGTACTGGGGAATCCAAGTGCGGCGAAGAAACGAAAGAGGAAGTTTTCAGCGTTGGTCTGTGCCTGGACTAGAATGCCATCTTCCATGGCGGCTTTAAGGATCTCCTGCTCGGCGGACTGGCGCGCCAGGGTTTCGAGATCGTTGACGCCCTTGGTGAAGATGCCCGTCTCCCGGTCGTAAACGTAGGATTTCTGGTTATCGAGCGTGGCGACGAAGACTTCAGCAGGTGGCAGGGTGACGTAGAGCACGCCGCCCTCGTAGCGCATGTGCTGGGGCTCGAGCTTGCCCATATCGATACCTGCGATAACGAGACCATGTGCCACGAAAAGCAGTTTGTCGCCAAAGAGGAAGTCGAAAGAGCCTTGTCCGATCTCGGCGGTGATGACTTTCTCCACGCTGTATTGGATCGTCTCCAGACGCGCCAGCGCGCGGATCTCGGTGATGTACGTTACCGGGTCGGGGATGATCGTGGGCGTGGGATTCATCAACTGCGCCACCTGCGTCTGCATGGCCTGGTTGGCCTGCGACAGAGGCTGGAGCGCCGAGTTGGCGTTCTGCGCGGTCTGGTTGACCGCGTCACGGACGGTGGTAACGATGAAGTAGATACCCGCGGCCAGCACGATCAGAAAGATGAGATTGAACCATCCATTGCTTTTCATGCGCGGCATTATAAACCACAGATGAAAGTGATGAAAGGGATACATCCATCCCATTTATCCTTTTCATCCGTGGTTGCACT
>JAYRVQ010000175.1:0-4427 GCA_041918465.1 Anaerolineales bacterium | reverse complement strand
CTGTTGACGCTGACTTTTAAAGGCGAGGCGAAATACATTTGCGCGCAATGCCTGCCCACGCTGATCCACAAGCCATATTTGCTGGTGGAAAAATTACCCGGTTTTACGCCATCAGCCACCCCGCCCCAAGAACATTAACGATGAGCAAACTTTCCCGCGTCAGTCGTAACTCGCTCATCGTCGCGTCCTTTTTCTTACTGGACAAAATCCTGGCCTTTGTGCGTACAGGGATTATTTCGCGTCAGTACGCTGATTCGGTTCACCTGCTCGACACGTTCAACGCCGCCAACAACCTGCCCGATGTGTTGTTCGCGCTCATCTCGGGCGGAGCGCTGGCGATGGCATTTATCCCGTTACTGACGGAATATCTGACCACCAAAGACCGCGCCGCCGCCTGGGACTTGTTCTCGCGCGTCGCGAATGTGGCCTTCCTCGTCACAGGTGGAATTGCAGTGTCGATCGCCATCTTTGCCGAGCCAATCGTTAACGCAGAAATTGGCATTGCCCCGGGCTTCGAGGCGGAACAACGCGCACTGCTGGCAGAACTGATGCGCCTTAATTTGATCGGCACCATCATCTTCTCCATCAGCGGATTGGTGATGGCCTCCCTGCAAGCCAACCAGCATTTCATCCTGCCCGCGCTGGCGCCCACCATGTACAACATCGGCCAGATCTTCGGCGCGGTTTTCCTCGCGCCGCGCTTCGGCGTCTATGGCCTTGTCTACGGTGTTATCATCGGCGCGGCGTTACACCTGCTCATCCAAATTCCCGCGTTATTCAAATTCGGCTTCCGCTGGACTCCCTCCCTCGACCTGCGTCACACGGGACTCATGGAGGCTCTAAAATTAATGGCGCCACGTTTACTGACCATGGGCGGAATCCAATTCATCGTGCTGGCGCGTGACAACCTCGCATCACGTCTCGACCAGGTAGGCGCGGTGACCTCGCTCACTTATGGTTGGATGATCATGCAAGTCCCGGAGACGATCCTCGGGACGGCCATCGCGACCGCTTTGCTCCCCACCCTTTCTGAATTCGCCGCACGCGGGAATTGGGCTGGGTTCCGCGACATGATTGAACGCGCCCTGCGGGTTTTGATCGCGTTAACCATCCCCATCGCGGCAGTGATGGCGGCGGGCATTCATCCGCTGGTGCGCGCCGTCTTTGGCTTCGATGAATCCACCTCCACGCTCATCACCTGGACAACTCGCGCCTACCTGCTCACACTGACAGGTTACACCATTCACGAGGTGGCGGCGCGTGCCTTCTACGCGCGCAAAGAACCAATGTTCCCGCTCTACGCGGTGGGACTGCGACTGGTCATCTTCCTTGCCATTGGCATCACAGGAGTGACCATATTCCGCGAGATCGGCGCACCAGTCATTGCCTTCGCGGAGATTGCCCTGTTAATCGAAGCCATAGTCCTGTTCAGATGGCTTTCAAATCGGACACATGAACCCATCCATGTGGGTGGTGCGGTAACACGCGGGCTGGTCGCCGCGCTGGTTGGCGGCGTGACAGCCTACAGTCTCGCGTGGTTCGTCCCCGGAGGGGCAATCACGACCGCGTTGCTGGGAATGTCCGTGGGCGGACTCGTCGCGCTCGCCATCGTCTGGAAAGATGTCCGCCTGTTGTTGCATTTGTGAAAGTTCAATTAGAAACCAGATTTCCCGGAGAAACCCGGTTTCTGCCGGAGTATAATAGCCGCCATGTCTGAACCCACTCTTGACACTACCCAGCCGAATCAACCGGCTCCCAAAAAGAAATTCCGCGTAAATTGGCGCGGTCTCCTGCTCGGCGCGCTTGGATTGATCATCTTGGTCGGCCTCGGCGGACTGGGTGGTTACCAGCAAGCCATTGGCGACCGCATTGAATCGCAGTCCACAGTCATGACCCAGCAATTGACCGAACAATACGCGCTGGCCTTGCTGGACATCGACGCCGGACGCTACGGCGCGGCGCAACAACGCCTGGAATTCATCATCCAGAATAACCCGACTTTTCCGCAGGCCAGTGTTAAACTGGCCGAGGTGATGGTGCTGGCGGCCATCCCGACTGCCACTTCCCTGCCTACCCTCACTCCCACTCCCGACCTTAGCGGTGTGGAGGAGATTTTCCAGCGCGCCCAGCAATACATCAACATTCAGGATTGGCCAAATGCGCTTGCAAACCTGGATTCCCTGCGCCGCAAGGATTCTACCTACCGCACGTCCGAAGTGGACGGGATGTATTATTTCTCGCTCCGCAACTACGGCTACGATCTGATCACAAAACAGGGCAACCTGGAAGGCGGCATCTACCAGTTGACTCTGGCCGAGCGCTTCGGCCCATTGGACAGCACTGCGAATGGATTACGGGAAGGCTCACGACTTTACATCATTGGCGCGAGTTTCTGGGACCTGGATTGGAAAAACGCGGCCTACTACTTCTCACAAATATATGCCGGCTGGCCTTCCCTTTGGGATGGGACAATGTTCGCCAGCGAACGTTTCCGCATTGCATCCATCCGCTATGGCGATGAACTCTACGCCCAGGAAAAATGGTGTCCGGCATTGGAACAATATCAAAATGCCCAAAAGGTGGCGGCCCTGGACGCAGATACCGAGCATACTGCCTATCAGGCTTACATCAAGTGCAACCCGCCGACTCCGGATATCATTCTCCCAACCGAGACGGTTCCTCCCACACCATAGATGAGCACTCCACCCGTCTGGGCGCTGGCACTGGTTTACTGGTTACACATGTTGGCCACTGTGGCGTGGATCGGAGGGATCGTTTCCATCTCCCTGCTCATCCTGCCCGCGGCGCGTAAAAGCCTGAAACCCGTCGACCAATTGGCTTTCATTGAAGCCATGCAAAAACGGCTGGAGCCGCTGGCCTGGTTCAGTCTGGGGCTGCTCATCGCCACCGGGCTGTTTCAGTTGAGCGCAAATTCCCACTACAACGGATTTTTCGATGTCAGCACACAGTGGTCGCTGGCGATCCTCGTCAAGCACGGACTGGTGGCAGTGATGGTAATCGTCAGCGCGGTGCAGACGTGGGAAGTGCTCCCCGCCATCCGTCGGACATTGATGCGCCGCGAAAAAGGCGCGACGGAGGCTGAAATTGTCCGCTTGCAAAAGCGCGAAGAGCGCCTCCTGCGAATGAATTTCATCCTGTCGATTCTCATCCTCGGCGCGACAGCGCTGGCAAGATCAGCATAAAAAATTGACGGCCGCTTAAAAGTGGCCGTCAATTTTTAAATTTGGATCATCTGTTGCGCCGGAACACCGGTCAGGTCATACATCATCGCCCCCGTGATCTTGACAGGGACGATCTCGCCCACTTTCACCTGTCCCTCAACAATCACATAACCATCTATTTCAGGCGCGTCGCGGTAGGACCGCCCAACGAATATACCGTCACCGTACCCTTCGATCAGGACATTCAGCGTCCTGCCAACGTAGGACTGATTGACTTGCAGGGAAATATTCTGCTGGATCTCCATCAGACGTTCCAAACGTTCCTTCTTGACCTCGGGCTGGACCGGGTCTCCGAGAGGCTCGGAACTCGTCCCCGGCTCGAACGAGAACTCAAACGCCCCCGCGCGGTCAAAGCGAATCTCGCGAACGAACTCCTCCAGCGCCGCAAACTCCTCTTCCGTCTCGCCGGGGTAGCCGACGATAAACGTGGTGCGGATGGCAAGATTGGAAATTTTGGCGCGCATTTTTTCGAGCGTTTTGTGAACCCATTCAATGTTCGACGGGCGCTTCATCCGATACAGGGTTTTTGGATGGGCATGCTGAAGAGGCATATCAAGATAGGGCAAGACTTGTTTGGATGAAGCCATCACATCGATCAGGCGATCCGTCACATAGCCGGGATAGGCGTACATAACGCGGACCCAATCCAGGTCCGGGACGGAAGCGCTGAGATTCTCCAACAGCACGGCCAGCCCGTCTTTCATCCCCAGATCATGACCATAGTCGGTGGTATCCTGCGCGATGAGAATCAACTCGCGCACGCCCGCGTCGCGCAGACGGCGGGCCTCGTCAAGGATGGATTCCATGGGACGCGAGACCGCCATCCCTTTTATGAGCGGGATGGCGCAGAACGCGCAGGGACGGCGACAGCCATCCGCAACTTTGAGATACGCCGAGGCGCCGGAAACGCTCGCTCGGACGGTATCCGACTCATCGGTCCCGACTGTGGCGGCTTCGGGCAGGTGATACAACGGTTTGGGATGCGAGGATGTCCGCAGTCCGCGCACCACCTGTACGATGTCCATCCAGCGACGCGTGCCAAGGATGCCATCCACGCCAGGCACCTGCTTCGCCACATCCACGCCGTAACGCTGAGTGAGACATCCCGCCGCGATAAGCAATTGACCGTCGCGTTTATTTCGAGCCAGTTTACGCAGAACCTTCAGGGATTCCTGTTTGGCAGGT
>JAYRVQ010000174.1:0-1690 GCA_041918465.1 Anaerolineales bacterium | reverse complement strand
CGTGACGTGTTGAAGCGACTGGGTCATTTCTTCGCACACGAAAGTTGCGGCAAGTGCTATCCCTGCCAGATGGGGACGCAACGCCAGATGGAAATCCTGGAGCGTGTAGCCAATAGAGTAACTCTGCTTGATGACGCGACCCGCCTGCAAGATGTCGGGTGGACGATGACGGACGCGAGTCTCTGCGGTTTGGGTCAGACGGCCGCGAGCGCGGTGTTGTCCGCGATGAAGGTGTGGCCGAAGATGTTTGAAGGTTAGCAGGTTGGAATGTTGAAGGTTGCAAAACCTGCGAACTTTCCAACATTCAAACGGAGAACTCATGAGTATTAAATTGATAATGGATGACAAGGAAATATCCGTTAACGAGGATGTCACTTTATTGGACGCCGCGCGGGAGAATGGGATTGACATCCCGACCATCTGCTTCCACGAGGCGACCACGTCCAATGCGTTGTGTCGAATCTGCGTGGTGGAGGTGGAGGGGATGAGGTTGCTCCAGCCCGCGTGCATCGTCAAAGCGGCGGCCAACCAAAAGGTCCAGACGCGAAGCGAGCGCGTGGTGCGGGCGCGGAAAACCATCCTGGAGATGCTGGCGTCCACGATGGATCTGTCCGACGCGCCAGAAATCCTGACGATGGTGGAAGAGTACGGCGCGGACGCGTCCCGCTTCCCCGACGCGCAGCGCCGCGAGTCCGAAGTCAAAGATGACAACCCGATGTATGTCCGCGATTATTCCAAATGCCTGTTGTGCTGGCGTTGCGTGCAGGTCTGCGCGGAGGACGCGCAATATACATTCGCGATCAATTTCGACGGGCGCGGCTACGAGACGCAGATCGGCACCTTCTTCGAGCGGACGATCCCCGAAACAACCTGCGTGTTGTGCGGCCAATGCGTGGGCGTCTGCCCGACGGGCGCGCTAAAAGTGAAGCGCGAATATTTGCTGGAGCAGGGCATGACGCCCGACCAGATCTCTGTGTTGAACACGGGACGGAAGAGGAGAAAGTCGTGACGTTCACTGCGATTCTTTTTGGGATTGCGTCCGCGTTGACGTGGGGCGCGGGGGATTTTGCGGGCGGCATTGCCAGCAAACGGTCATCGCCGTACGCGGTGGTGATCTGGGGTGACATCGTCGGGATGACGGTGGTGTCTGTTTTGGCGTTGGCCGTGGGTGACCCGTTTCCATCATGGGGAAGCGCGGTCTACATTCTCCTGAGTAGTTTTTGCGGCGCAATCGGGATCATCATTTTGTATCGCGCGCTGGCGGGCGGACAGATGAGCATCGCCGCGCCCGTCTCGGCGTTGATGGCGGCGGTCATCCCCGTTTTCGTCGGCGTGATCGTGGACGGTTGGCCGAAGTGGCTGACGATGGTTGGCGTGGTCATGGCGCTGGTCGCCATCTGGCTGGTGGCGCGGACGGAACACGAGGGCGTCCATCACATTCACTGGGCAGATGTGCGGATGCCGTTGTTGGCGGGCGTGTTGTTTGGTTTGTTTTTCATTTTCATGCACAAGGCTTCAAGCGAGTCTGTGTTGTGGCCTGCGGTTCTTCTGCGCGTTTCGTCCGCCATTTTGCTGGCGGTGATTGCCTTGTTCACGCGCAGTTCGTTTGCCATCCCGCGGAACCAATGGTGGCTGATCGTCTTTGTTGGGATTTTCGACATCGCTGGAAATATTTTCTACGTCCTCTCCG
>JAYRVQ010000173.1:0-1699 GCA_041918465.1 Anaerolineales bacterium | reverse complement strand
GGACGAGTCCATGCGCCAGTGCCAGTTTCCGCCGAGTCGAGATGGATAGTTCATACGCGCCTCTCCACCGAGATTAAGAAAATCCTGCATGGGGACAATGGCAAAGACAGCCACCGAAGACCAGGCCGCACGGATCAGGCGAGACACAAAATCTCTTGCCGACATCGGAGACTTGGCGCTCCCAAAGTAACGGTTGGCAAATTCGCGCTCCTGCTCGGCGGCGGTCTCGTACCAGCCGCGTGTGGTGTCGTTATCGTGGACGCCGGTGTAAACCACACAATTCTCGCGGAAATGATGCGGCAGAAAGTCATTGTCAGGGCCAGAGAAGGCGAATTGCAGAATCTTCATGCCCGGGAAACCATTACCATCGCGCATGGCAACTACATCCTCTGTGATGAGACCGAGGTCTTCGGCAATGATCGGAAGTTCACCGAGCGCCTGTTTCATGACTGCGAACAATTCTGCACCAAGAGCGGGCACCCAGTGGCCGTTCCGGGCGGTGGTATCTCCTGCGGGAATTTCGTAGTAGCCCGCGAAACCGCGGAAGTGGTCGAGACGGATGATGTCCACTTGTGCGAGTGTGGCGCGGAAGCGTCTCAACCACCAGGCAAAACCCGTCTCTTTGTGCTTCTGCCAGTTGTAAAGCGGATTACCCCACAGTTGTCCATCTGGAGAAAAGCCATCCGGTGGAACACCTGCCACCACAGTGGGACGGCCGTCTTCGTCGAGGAAGAACAGTTCGGGATTGGCCCACGCGTCGGCAGAGTCGTAGGCAACAAAGATGGGAATATCGCCAACGATCTTCACGCCGCGCGCGTTGGCGTGAGCGCGCAAGGCATTCCATTGCTTGAAGAAGATGAACTGGTAGAACTTGTAACGCGCAATCGCATTAGACAGATCCGCGCGGGCTTGCTCAAGTGCAGACGGTTCGCGTTTGCGCAGCGATTCAGGCCAGCCACTCCACGCGCCACCGCCGTGCGACTCTTTGATGGACATGAAGAGGGCGTAGTCATCGAGCCAGGAAGACTCGTCAGCGCAGAAAATATCAAAGTCGCGGCGGGCAGGCCCGGGGTCGGAAACGAAGCGGAGGCAGGCGCGTTCGAGCAGGTTTAACTTCCAGGGAATGATCCGCCCGAAGTCCACGCGCCGCGCCGGGAAATTCGTCTCCTCGATCAGGTCGTTCGGATGCAGGAAATTGTCGCGCAGGAGGAAATCCGGGCTGACGAGATAGGGATTGCCCGCGAAGGCCGAGAAACATTGATAGGGAGAGTCGCCGTAGCCGGTGGGACCGAGAGGTAGAACTTGCCAGAGACGCGTGCCGCTGTCGGCGAGAAAATCCACGAAGCGAAAGGCCTCGGGACCGAGGTCGCCAATACCGTAGGGGCCGGGCAGGCTGGTGGGATGAAGGATGATGCCGCTGGAGCGCTGGAAGGTCATGGCTGTTTTGAAATGCCAGTCACTTTGAAAGACCGTCATTTCTCCTTTTCCAAGATGGCTTGATAAAGTTCAAAATATTCCTGTGCAGATTTCGGCCACGAAAAATCAGCGCGCATGGCAGACTGCTGGAGATTGCGCCAGCGCTCGCGGTCGGCGTAGACAGCCAGCGCCTTGACGAGGACGGTGCGGA
Source organism: Anaerolineales bacterium (assembly GCA_041918465.1). Taxonomy (GTDB): domain Bacteria; phylum Chloroflexota; class Anaerolineae; order Anaerolineales; family Villigracilaceae; genus Denitrolinea. Next base: position 72 of record JAYRVQ010000173.1, on the reverse strand, counting down.
GAGAGCGCGGCGTTGCGGACTTGAAGCGGAATCCCGTTTCATCGGTGACGGTGTCGCTCAGGCCGCCCGTGG
>JAYRVQ010000172.1:0-1545 GCA_041918465.1 Anaerolineales bacterium | reverse complement strand
TCTCAAAGCGCGTTTTGAAATTCACAACATCCTGAAGGCCATCAAGAAATATCGGCCAACGATTTTCCCCGGCGTGCCAAACATGTACGTGGCCATCAACAATTTTCGTGGCGCACGTAAATTTGGGATTTCATCCATCAAAGCCTGTATCAGTGGTTCTGCCCCCCTGCCCGTGGAAGTGCAGGAGGCCTTCGAGAAACTGACGAAAGGTAAACTTGTCGAGGGCTATGGACTCACCGAAGCCTCGCCTGTGACTCACGCCAATCCGCTTGGCGGCAATCGAAAGGTTGGGAGCATCGGCACGCCTGTCCCTTCCACCGAGGCCGCGGTCGTAGACCTGGTCCGCGGACGCAAGGAAGTCAAGGCAGGACAGATCGGCGAATTGGCTGTACGTGGTCCGCAAGTAATGATGGGCTACTGGCGAAATGAACCTGCCACGCGCGAAGTACTCACATCCGATGGCTGGCTCCTCACGGGCGATGTGGCGCAAATGGATGAGGATGGCTACTTCCGTATCATCGCGCGCAAGGCAGACATGTGGTATCCTGCCAAATCGTACACATCTGAAAAAGCAGGCAAATCCAAACCTGCCTTCCCGCGCGACGTCGAGGAAGTCATTTATGAAATCCCACAGGTGAAAGAGGTGGCGGTGGTTGCCATCGCGGGACATCCGTTTGCCTTCGTCATCGCGGGGCGCGAACGTCCCACACCCGAATCTGTGCTTGCCTATTGCAAGCGGCGATTGCCTCCACACCTTGTCCCGCGCTTCGTTATTTTCATGGACGACTTCCCGCGCACGTTTATCGGGAAGGTTCTGCGCAGAGAGTTGGCAAAGCGATATGAAAAGTATCAATATGACGAGGGGCGCCCCGTTTGACGTTCCGACTCAGGTCAATTTTATAGAGCAGGGCAGGGGGGCTCCCATCATTCTTGTCCACGGGCTGGCGGCCTCCCTGCACGATTGGGATTTTCTCCTGCCCGAACTTGCCGCGGCGGGTTATCACGGTTACGCTCTCGACCTGCTTGGCCACGGCGAGAGTCCCAAGCCCGATTCGCGTTCCTACAAAACCAAGTGGGTCTACAAACACTTTGTTCAATGGATCGACTCTCTGCAATTTCCCAAACCGCCCATCCTCATCGGCCATTCGCTCGGCGGTTACATGTGCCTGCGTTATGCCATTCGTCATCCCGAAAACATCCGTGCCCTTGTGCTGACCAGTCCCTTTTATAAACTCGATCAATTACCCGCGCTCCTGCGTCGCACATATCGCCGTCCAACTCTCAACGCGCTGGTTGTCGAGCGCACACCCGAATGGATCTTTCGCTGGATCATTGACCTGACTAATTCCGCCCTCGGACGCTCCGGTGGCTCTGACCTGACCCTTTCTGACTCCGTTCGACTTCAGACCGCGCTGGACTACAAACGCACAGCCCCGGGTGCGTTCAACATCCCAAACACGGTTCGAGATCTGACCTCGAGCCTGCCGCGCGTCACCATGCCGACTCTCGTCCTGTGGGGCGACCGCGACCAAACCCTCGCGTCGG
>JAYRVQ010000171.1:0-13009 GCA_041918465.1 Anaerolineales bacterium | reverse complement strand
TGTGAAACAAACGTAGCGACGGTCTTGGGGATGCTGATCGTCCAGCTGTAGGAAGCCGGGGTTGGGTCAACATTGGCCGAGGAGTCCACAGCGCGGACCTCGAAGGTGTGGTTTCCATCCACGAGGCCGGTGTAGCTCTTGGGGCTGGTGCAGGCCGCGAAGGCCGAGCCGTCAAACGAGCACTCGTAGGAGGCAACCAACACATCATCCGTGCCGCTGAAGGTGAACTCAGCCGTGGTGGTGGTGGGGCTGGCCGTGCCGGTGCTGCTGATGAGGGTGTCTGGTACTACAACATCGCCACTGTAGCAGGAGGCATTGTGGAACCATCCCAGCCAGGTGTACCATTCGGCCGGGGTGGTGCCGCGCAGGTATTCGGTGGTGTAGACGAAGTCACAACCGGAATCGAAGAAGCCTTCCGGGTAGACACTCATCATGCTGTAGTCGCCCCAGCGATAGCCAGTGCCGGTCTGCGCGCCAGCGCCGCTGACCATGGTTGTTTCAGCGCGCATGGTGCCCAGCGGGTCGGTGACAAGATGGACGGTGTAGCGGATGCCCGGATACATGGTGGCATCTGTAACGCTATAGCCGAGGGCAATATTGCCCATGCCATCCATGGCCGCAGAGCCCATCCAGCGGTTCTTGGTATCGGGGGCCACATCGCCTTGCTGATAGATTCCCCAGCCCGAGCCAGTATCGCGCAGTTCATACCAGCGGATGCCAGCCTGGCCTTTGACAGCAGAGGAAGCATTGATAACGTCAACGGTATGGTTGACTACCATGGCCTGATAGGAGCCAAAGTCACGCCACTGCAGGCGGTACATCAGGCGGTCGCTGATGGCGTCCAGGCCTGCTGTAGTGCCCGACTGGGCAAGACAGTTGCGGGAATAGCCCGGGCAGACCTCAGAATCGAAGGCCGTGGTCGGGAGGTCAACCAGGTGGGTAAAGGTGGCGGTGCTCAATCCCCAATCCGGGACAAATTCCCAAAGTTGGAGTTGATCCACAGAGTAGCCCCAGGCATCGTCATCGAACTGCATGAAGACCTGGTTGCCGGTCGGCGCGGTGGAGCCATCTGCATCGGTGGGCAACATGCCGCCCAGGTAGCATTCGGGTTCGGTCGAAGTACAAGCGGCATACGTGTCGATGTAGATCATGGGCGCGGCGCCGCCAACCAGCATTGTGGCGCGGTCAAAGACCACCACGCCCTGGCCTCTCCAAGCCGGGCTGGAAGCCGGATCGAACTGGTTGATGGTCATGTAATAGCCATCGTGCCAGACGCCGAACTTGGGATAGTCGTTCATGACCGGGAAGGAATACTCGTATAGGTACCAGACACCCATCGGGTCGTTTGTGGCCGAGACTGCAACGCACTCATAGAAGGGGCCAGCAGGGTAATTGGGCAGGGCGAATTGGCTCAAGACCCAGCGATCGGCATATTCATCAAAAACCACAACTGGGTCGCCATCCGCGCTGGCTTCGCAGGCGGTCAGGCCGCTACCCTGCCAGAGGATATTGATCGGACCAACAAACAGAGTATAGGGTGTACCAACTGCGGAGACATTCCACAGATCCCAAATTGCCATCTGGATATTGACAACCTGGATATAGTGGTACTCACTGATGTCACCCTGCGTATCGGGAGGATAGACGCCGTAGCCGTACCAGGCGCGGTTAACGCCCTGGCTTACGCCGGCCCACTGCCAATCCAGTCCAGGCGCGGGTGGGTCAATGACTTTGGCTTTTGGCTCAATGACCGGGCGATCGGCATCGCGGCCGGGAAGATTAAATGTATTGCGTACCACCTGGCGGGGGATCTGCTGGCCGCCCGCGAATTCACGGACAACGCCATCTTCGGTCCCATCAACGATCGTCTCGGACTTGTCCATCTTTTCAGCCAACGCGCTCAAAGGCTGAGAGACAGCATAGCCCACGGGGGCCTGTGCGTTACCTGTCAGGGTCTTATAAACAGGCGCAGGTTTCGCGCTGGCTACATTGGATTGGATGCTGAAACTTGCGGCGACCATCACAAGGATGACCATCACGCCCAGCACCTTCTGCCAGCGTAAGTTGGTAGTAGTCATTATGTTGCTCCTTATTTCAGATGAGGTTTGAATTTCAGAAGACAAACTGCGGCTTTCAAATCAATTATCTCTGGCGGCGCACCTCCTCAGAAGATTCTTCACAATGCTCTCTGATAAATTTCCCACATGTTAAGTATTCTTTAATACTATTGTATTCCGCTGGAACGGCTTGTCAAGTGGTTGGATATTAAAAAATCCAGAAATTAGGATAAGGATGGCCGAATTACGAGGCACGGAAACGCTTGGTGATCTCGCGTTTCAGAATTTCCACAGCCAGGTTCTGCCCTTTTTCCTCGGCCAGGTCGAGCGGACGCTTCCCATCCTCGGACTGCAGATGGAGGTCCGCCCCAGCCAGGATGAGCAGTTGGATGGACTCAACGTCACCGTTGGCCGCCGCGGTGTGGAGCGGCGTATTCCCGCCTCTTTCCCGGACGTTGGGCTGGGCGCCGTTTTTCAACAGCATCCTCACGATGGGCGCGTGCCTGCCTGCCACCGCCGATTGCAGGGGCGTGGCGTGCAACCCGTTGTTCGACGGCGTGTTAACGGATGCGCCTGCCCTGACGAGATATTCCGCCGCCTCGAGATGACCAAAAAAGCAGGCCAGCCCCAACGGTTGAAATCCGTCATTTGCAACGGCATTCACCAGTTCGGGGTTGCGCGCCAGGATGCGCACAAGATGGGTTATCCGTCCGGTGGCGGCGGCTTCGAAAATGTTGATCGCCACAACCTTGTCTGCCAGGAAATCGGCCATTGCAGGTTCGAGATGGTAGGCGGCCACCAGCACGGGGCTGAGTCCCTTCTCTTTGGCGTGGATCAGGCCCGGGTCCAGAAGGAGGAGGCGTTGCACTTCGTTGATGTCCCCCGCGCGTATGGCGTCAAAGAATTGACTGGTCATGAACTTGATTATACTGCTGAGTCTTGCACGGCAAGGAGATTGGATTGGAGTAAAATTTACCCCATCTCAAGGAGTTCCAGTATGCGCAATTTATTCAAAAAACGACAGAACATTTTCATAAAATTGCTTCATGACCAGGCCGCGTTGACGCTGGAGGGCATGGACGCTCTCTCCAACTATCTTGCCACGCGCAACCCTGAAGCCTCAAACCTGTTGACCGCCAAGGAAAAGGAAGCCGACGAAGTGCGCCGCATCTTCATTGACGAGTTGAACCGCACCTTCGTCACCCCCTTCGACCGCGAAGATTTGTTCGCGCTTTCGCGTGCCATCGACGATGTGGTGGACTATGCTTACAGCACCGTGAGCGAGATGGAGATCCTCAAAGTGGAGCCGACCACCTATATGCAACGCATCGCCACCCTCCTGCGGGACGCGGCCTATGAACTTTTGCTGGCAGTGGATCGGCTGGAGGAACATCCTGGCGTTTCGAGCGAACACGCCCAACGCGCCAAGGCACTCGAGAACCGCGTGGAGGGCGTCTACCGCGAGGCGCTGGCGGACCTCTTCAGCAACGTGGAGGACGTTCAGCACGTGGTCAGCATGTTGAAGATGCGCGAAGTCTACCGTCACTTGAGCAACGCGGCCGATCGCGGGGACGAGGCGGCCAATGTTATCGCAGATGTGGTTGTGAAGATCGCCTAGCGGCCGACCATGGAACCCATCACCATTGCCGTCATTGCGCTCGCGTTGGTGTTCGATTTTCTGAACGGCATCCACGATTCCAGTAATGTGGTCGCCACCATGATCTCCTCGCGGGCATTGGAGCCGCGCCTGGCACTCGGGTTGACAGCCCTGGCGAATTTTTTTGGCCCGTTCGTGTTCGGCGTAGCCGTCGCCACGACCATCGGCGAAGAGATCGTCGCGGCCTCGGCCATCAATGAGAATGTTTTGCTGGCTGCTTTAGCCAGCGCGATTTTCTGGAATCTATTGACGTGGTATCTCGGGTTTCCCAGTAGTTCCTCTCATGCTTTGATGGGTGGGTTCATCGGAGCTGTGATCGTTGGGGCGGGTTGGGGTTCCATTCATTTGGCAGGTATGGAGAAGATCCTGATCGCACTGTTTACCTCGCCCATCATCGGGTTTATTATTGGCTATCTGATCTTGCGCATCACCATCATCTTTTCGTGGAACGCCTCGCCGCGCATCAACCAGTTCTTCCGTCAAAGCCAGGTGTTGACTGCGCTGGCGCTGGCTCTCAGTCACGGTACGAACGACGCCCAAAAGACGATGGGCATCATTACACTGGCATTGGTAACGGATGGCTTTCTGACCGTTTTCAAAGTGCCGACATGGGTAATTCTGGCCTGCGCATCCATGATCGCCCTCGGCACGGCCCTCGGCGGCTGGAAGTTGATCCGCACCCTCGGCGGCAGGATCTTCAGAATTCGTCCCGTGGACGGTTTTGCCTCGCAACTGGCTTCGGCCGCGGTGATTCTCGGCGCGTCGCTGGTGGGTGGACCCGTCAGCACCACGCAGGTGGTCAGTTCCGCCATCCTCGGCGTGGGGACGGGAGAGCGCGCCAACAAGGTCCGCTGGGGCGTGGCGCAGGAAATTGTGACGGCCTGGTTGTTGACCATCCCTGCCACGGCGCTGGTGGCCGCAGGATTCTACTGGCTCCTTGGACACTTCCTTCCTTAAGAAGTTTTTCTTGTCCCATTGAATTACTTTGTCAGGATGCCCTTGGAATCCTGGCTTTTGTTTTTTTGTCATCTTTCATGTCTTACAACTGGCTTGCATGCGAAAACTGATCGTACGAGAAGGTAAATGTCTCTCACTCTATTAATCATCATCGGGCTGGCCCTGTCCTTTAGTTTTATGAACGGTGTCCACGACTCTCGAAACGTGGTCGCCACCATGATCTCTTCGCGCGCCTATCCGACGCGCATTGCCCTTGGCGTTACCGCGCTGGCCGAGTTTTTCGGGCCGTTCATCTTTGGCGTTGCGGTGGCACAGACCATCGGACGCGGCATCGTCGAGTCGTCTGCGGTCACAGAACAGGTGCTGGTGGTGGCTTTGGGCAGTGCCCTCATCTGGAATCTCCTCACGTGGGTCGCCAAACTGCCCAGCAGTTCCTCCCACGCGCTGATCGGCGGCTTGCTGGGCGCGGCAACCATGCGGGCGGGACCGAGCGTCATCCAGACCGATGGATTGCTCAACATCCTCATCTCTCTCTTCGCTTCCCCCATCATCGGCTTTTTTGCTGGCTTCATCTTCCTGCGCTTTGTCATACATCTCAGCCGAAACGCCACGCCGCGCGTCAATGATTTCTTCAGACGTTCGCAACTCCTCACGGCCTTGATCCTGGGACTGAGTCACGGCAGTAATGACGGGCAAAAGAGCATGGGTCTCATTACACTTGCGCTCGTCACCGCGGGAAGCCTCTCCACGTTCGTTGTGCCTACCTGGGTGATCGCCTTGTGCGCTCTCTCCCTCGCGTTGGGGACCGCCGTGGGGGGCTGGCGGCTGACTCACACGGTGGGCGGCATTTCCTTTTATAAGATCCGCCCTGTGGATGGTTTTTCCTCCCAAGCCACATCCGCTCTGGTGATTCTGATCGCGTCGCTTGTCGGCGGGCCAGTCAGTGCCACGCAGGTCATCAACTCCTCGATCATGGGCATCGGCACGGCAGAACGCGCCAACAAAGTCCGCTGGGGATTGGCGCGGGATATCATCATCGCCTGGATTCTGACGATCCCCGCCACGACGTTTCTCTCCGCGGGGCTCTACCTGCTGACCAGCCGTTTCCTCTTCTGATGCATCCGCCTCGCGCGTGACGGGAGGCGGACGCCGTCCGAGTTAGCGAAAATCTGTCTGTAGGGGAGTCAAATCCGATTCGCCGCCCGCGTACCACTTCAACAATTGGATGAACCAGTAGCACAAATTCGCGTCGTCCCTCTTTGCTCGATCCACCAACTCTGGCATCGACAGGATGTCCACCCGCGCGATCTCGACGGGATCGAATCGGACGAGGGCGGGATCCGCCGTCCCTGCGAAGAGGAGGCTGATCTCGTTGTCGTTCAGCCCATAGTTCAGGCGGAAGCGGATGCGCGGGGTCAGAGTCACGTCTCGAAGGCCGAGCTCCTCCCAAAGTCCGCGCTGAGCCGCACTGACGTAGTCCTCTCCCGCCTTGACGTGTTCCGAGACCGAGCAGTCCCACAACGACGCGTACTGCTTGCGGTCCGCGCTCCGCTGTTGGACGAGCATCCTTCCATCCGGTGTAAATAGGAAAATATGGACGCCGCGATGCCACCATCCCTGCGCGTGGACGAGGGTACGCGCGGCCTGGCTGATCACTTCATCCTGTTCATTGATCACATCGAATTGCTCTTCCATGATTTGTCCTGTCAAAAGTCGAAGGTCAAAAGTCAGACGTTCGACCTTTGACCTTCGACAAGCGGTTGACGTTTTGCTTACTTGCCGAACAGCGCCACCACATCCTTCACGTGGACAACGCCGTCGAAGTTCGGGATGCCGCCCTTGCGCATCTTGGCCTTCTCGCCATCGGGATCGCCGAGGCAGGAGACGATGACGTCGCCCGCTTCGATGTCCTCGTTCTCGGTGTAGCCGTTGTAGGTGACGATGGTCTGGATGCCCGCGGCCTTCGATGCTTTCAGGCCGTTCTTGGAATCCTCCACGACCATCACCTCTTCGGGTTTGAGTCCGAGTTTTTCCAGCGCGAGGTTGTAGATCTCGGGATCGGGCTTCTTGTTCTTGACCACATCGCCCGCGAGGACGAGATCGAACTTGACGTCGGTCAGGATCTTCTCGGTGATGGCTTTCGCCGCCTGCTCATTGGACGTGGTGCAGACCGCGATCTTCAGCCCAGCCTCCATCGCCTCTTTCATGAAGCGATGAATGCCCGGGCGGAGGGGGAGCTTGCCCGTCTCGATCAACTCCACGAACAGCGCGGTCTTGCGCTTGTGCATGTCCTTGACGAGTTGGTCCAGTTCCTCGGCGGGGATGGGTTTGCTGAAGCCTTTGGTTTGAGCGTGGTGCTTCATGCGTTCTTTGCCGCCCGCGATCTGGAGCAGTTCGTGGTAGTACTCGATACTCCACTCGTCGGTGAAGCCGAATTCCTTGAACGTCATGTTGAACGAGACGCGATGCCCGTCGCGCTCGGTGTCAATGATGACCCCATCCTGGTCGAAGAACACTGCTTTTATAGCCATTGTTTCCTCCGTCTCACTGAGACCTGACATGTCTCCGCGGAAGTCTGATCCTCCCGCGCCGCTATCCGTGTAATCGCTCTGGTTAATCACGGCGCGGGTGAGACATGTCAGGTCTAAACGATTTACTTCTTCATCCCGAAGAATTCCAACACGGTGTTCACGAACAACTCGTTCTCTTCTTTCGAGCCAACCGTCACGCGGAACCAGCCGTCGGAACCGTATTTCTCGCTCTCGCCGCGCAGGATGATGCCCTTGGTCTCGGCGAAGGCAAGCACTTCCTTGCCTGTCTTGCCAGTCTTGCCGCAGTCGAAGAGGATGTAGTTCGACTTGGACGGGAAGACCACGAAGCCAGGGATGACGCTCAGCGACTCGGTGATGTAGTCCACCGCGTCGTTGTTGAACTTGACGCGCTCCGCCAGCCCTTCCTGATCTTCGAAGGCCGCCAGCGCCGCCCACATGGGAATCGTTCCCACGTTCCAGGGCAGAAGCGAGCCAGAGATCTGGTCAATGACGGGTTTGGCCGCCATCGCGTATCCGAAGCGCATCCCAGCCAGACCGTAGGCTTTCGACAGCGTGCGCGTGATGATGACGTTTTCGTACTTTTTGGTCAACGCCACCTGCGACATCTTCAAGCCAGAATATTCCACGTAGGCCTCGTCAATGACGAAGGGGATGCCCGTCTCCGCGATGCGGACGAAATGCTCGGGAGCCATGAAGTTGCCCGTGGGGTTGTTCGGGTTGGCGACTACGATGATCTTGGTCTTGTCGGTGATGGCATTCAGGATGCCATCGGGGTCGAAGTGCAGGTAGTTGTCCTTGTAGATCATCGGCACGCTGACCATCTTCGCGCCAAGCAATTTTCCGCGCAGGCCATAGATGCCGAAGCATGGCGTGTGCTGGATGACCTCGTCCTGTTGCGGGATGAGGAACATGCGGAAGATGTTGTCGTACACTTCGCTCGACCCGTTGCCGATCATCACGTTGTACGGACCGTCCAGCCCGTTCATCTCCGCGATCTTGGTGCGGACGATGAGTCCCTGATCGGGATAGCGGTTCGCCATCTTGGCGTACCTGACCATCGCATCCAGCACCTTATCGGACGGGGGAAGCGGGTTCTCATTCGACATCATGCGATGCAGTTTCGGGTCGCGCCACGCCTTCTCGATGTGACTGGAAATGTACATCGGGATGCCCTTCACCCACGGGGCGTAGTATTCTTCGATTTTCTTTGCCATTCGTTTTCTCCTGAAAAGTGTTTAGTTCCTATCATCGTCACTGCGAGGGTGTTCTTCCCGAAGCAATCTCCTCCTAGCGCGGGGATTGCTTCGTCGCTTATTTCATTCGCTCCTCGCAATGACGGAATCAAAGGCTTGTTTTCAAAGTTACGCACTACGCAACACGCGATACGTAACTCCTAACTCCTAACTCCTAATTCGCTACGCCTTCCCCACCGACTCCACCATCTGCATCCAGTGGATGACGGCTTTCTTCGTGGCCTCGCGGACGGCCTTGTCGATCTTGCCAGGGTCGTACTCGTCGCGGTGGGCGTTGATGTACTCCCACTTGGCGTCGATCAGCGTGTGCTTCAACTCGGTCGAGACGTTGAACTTCGCGCCGCCCGCCGCCAGCAGTTTCTTGATGGTGTCTTCGGGCAGACCCGTCCCGCCGTGGACGACCAGCGGGGTCTTGATGCCGTTGCCGTTCAACATCTTGTGGATGGTGGCCATGCGTTCGGTGTCGATCTTCGGATTCTTGGTCTTGTAGACGCCGTGGGCGGTGCCGATGGCAGGCGCGAAGATGTCCACGCCTGTGCGCTCGCAGAATTCCACTGCCTGCTGGGGATTCGCCAACTGCGCTTCGTCTTCCGCGACCTTGACCTGGTCTTCCACACCCGAGACGGTCCCCAGCTCGCCCTCGACAGAGATGCCGCCGATGGCGTGGCAGTAATCCACCACTTCCTTCGTCTGGCGGATGTTCTCCTCGTAGGCCTGCTTGGACGCGTCGATCATGATGTTGGTGTAGCCCGCGTCGGCGCACTTCTTGCAGTAGTCAATGTCGGTGCAGTGATCAAGATGCAGGCAGACAGGGACAGGCGCTTTTTGAGCCAGCGTGCGATAGATCGCCACCATCATGTCTGTGCCCAAAAACTGCGACGGCTTGACCGAAGTCTGCACGATGACGGGTGACTTGGTTTCAACAGCCGCGTCGATCACCGCTTCGAATTGAAGCAGGTCTGTGATGTTGAAAGCGCCAACAGCGTAATGGTTTTTGGCGGCTTCCACCATAATTTCTTTTGCGTTTACGATTGACATGGGTTCTCCTTTTTTTAGTTTCTTGATGGAAATTGGGTGTTTTTTCCAACATTGAGTCAAAAATCACTTTCATCTTTATTCTAACTCATCCTTGTTTTTTAGCCACATCCTCCAGCCACTTCTCCCAACGATAATCTGTGACACGCTCGCGCAGGCGTCCGAACCACAAATTGGCATAGCCCTGGAAATCCTCCTCCAGTTTGGAGATGCCCGTTTGCGTGGTGCCCCACATGGCCTCGTGCAGTTCGGACATGGGCCACATCAGTTGCAGGCGGGCGAAATGCTTCGGGGTCACCTCACCAAAATATTCGTCCAGAAGGAGGCGCACCTGGTCATCGTTCAAGCCATGGTGATGCGAGAAATTCGCCAAGTCGAAGAAGATGTCGCCCATGCCCGCGTATTCCCAATCCAGCAGGCGGATCTCGCCGAGTTCGCCCGCCACTTCTTCATCCATCCAGTTCAGGTTGAGCAGGTCATCGTGACAGGGCGTAGGGACGTACGGGTCTTTCAGCAAGGCCTGTTCGACTTCGGCTTTCTTCTGCATGATCCAGTCCCAATCGCGCGGGAACGGACAGTTGTATTGCTTCGAGACTTCCGTCAGCATTTCCACGCGGCGGAAGACGTTGAACTCGCCCTTCAATTCTGGCCCGCGCCGGTGGAAGAGACGCAGCTTCCGCACCACGCGGCGGATATTATCGGGCTTGGTGATCTCGGCGGGCGGGATGTGTTTGCCGTTGACGAAGCGCGTCACGATGTAGCCTTCGGGTTCGATAAAGAAAACGACTTCGGGCGCGATGCCCAACTCGCCCGCGGCCTTGTTCGCCGCATACTCCACGTCGCGGCGGATTCCCAATTTATCGGTATCGTCGCCCGCCAATCGGATGACGTACGATTTCCCATCCGCGTCGATGCGGAAATTCAGGTTGGTGATGCCGCCGCTGAGCGGAGTCTTTTTGATGTTCTTCGACTCAGCGAGGAATGGGACTTTGGCAATGGCTTTGTCAATGGCGAGGGTGGTCATGGCAACTCTTTAATGGCGTTTTACTTTTGTTTCAAAGACCTGACAGGTTTCATCATGGCGCGTGATGATTGGACTTCTGCGAACGCGGCGGTTCTTGTCAATCGAGGCTCTGCGGAAACCTGTCAGGTCTCAACCTCGATTCACTCCATCCGCTTATCCGTTTCCAATCCGCTGGTCAAATGGACGGTTCTTCCTTGAAAAATCTATGTGTCCGTTTAACAATCGATGCGACCTTTCTTGGAAAAAACAAGAAGGAAGAATTTCCTATTGCCAAGCTTTTGTCGTTTTCTGAGTCAATTCCATAAAAATATGTTTTTCCAATCAACTTATTTTTATGGTTATAACGCTCAACGATAGTAACTCCGCTCAAGTACTTTTCAGTCTCGGAAATAACTTGATTAACGAGTTCTTGCCAATCAGAAGGAATCCTGTGCGCTTCAAGATACTCCGAATCTGCAAGACCTAAGTAACAGTGGTCGGGATACGCCCGCAGTACAAGAAATGGTATGTTCTCATCACTTGGATCAACTTTAAGTACAAGAATGGATTCTTTCCTTTGTTCCTCGACCGCAATAAAACTGCTTTCAGAAAGTTGATTTGGGTCAAGCCGCTTCAATATAGGAATAAGACGCCTAAAAAGTTCCTGGGCATAGGGCGGGAGACCGTTTCGATATACCAAAGCGTCAATATCAACCAATTCTTTACTGGTCAACTTTTTGTGCAATCGAACATCTCCTCATTGGCTCAAATTTCTTTCATCCGTCATTGCGAGGAGCGGAGCGACGAAGCAATCCCCACGCGAACGAGGAGATTGCTTCGCTCACTGCACCGCACTGCGCTTGGTGCAGTGCAGGTGTCGCTCGCAATGACGATTACGCCCGAATCCTCTCACCCTTCGGGTCCCACACAGGCGAGGCGATCACCTCCGCCGCCATGCGTTCGCCGAAGAATTCGATGGTCAGTTTCGTGCCAGGCTTGCTGTACTCCATCGGCACATAGGCGTAGACGAGACTCTTCTTCACCGAGTAGCCGTAACCGCCCGCGGCCACCCAGCCGATGATGTCCTCGCCTGAGCGGATGGGTTCCTTGCCGAGCGCGATGGTGCGGTCATCGGCCAGTGTCATGCAGACGAGTTTCCGCGTCAGGCCTTTCTTCTTCGCCTCCACCAGCGCGTCCTTGCCGATGAAATCGGGCTTGTCCAATTTCACCGCGAAGCCGAGTCCCGCCTCGTACGGGTTGTAGTCGGGGCTGATCTCACTGCTCCAGTAGCGGTAACCTTTTTCGAGCCTCAGCGTGTCAATGGCCTTGTAACCCGCGGCCACCATCCCTTCGGGGACGCCCGCTTCCCAGAGCGTGTCCCACAGGCGGACGCCGTACTCCATCGGGCAGTAGAACTCCCAGCCGAGTTCCCCGACATACGTCACGCGCGAAGCGAGCGCGGGAACGTCGCCCACGTTGATGTACTTGGCGGTCATGTACGGGAAGCCCGCGTTCGACACATCGTCCGTTGTCACCTTCTCCAAAATCTTGCGCGCCTTCGGTCCCCACAGGCCGATGCAGGCGTACTGCGAGCCGACGTCCTCAATGACGACCGACCCATCATCGGGCATGTTGAGGGATAACCACGACGCATCATGCTGACCGAAAGCGGTTCCCGTTATGATGAGGAATTTCTCCTCCCCGAGGCGCGTGACGGTGAAGTCGGCTTCGATCCCGCCGCGTTTGTTGAGGCATTGGGTGTAGACGACGGTGCCGACGGGCACGTCAATCTCATTGGCGCAGACGTGGTTGAGGAATTTGAGCGCGCCCGCGCCGCGCACTTCGAATTTGTTGAACGAGGTCTCGTCGAAGAGACCCGCGTGCTCGCGCGTCATCAGGTGTTCGTGTCCGATGGCGCGGCTCCAGGCGTGACGCGCCCAGCCGCGCGGTTCGTGACCGTGATCCGCTTTCTCCTCGTAGACGTTGAACCAGTTCGGGCGCTCCCAGCCGAATTTTTCGCCGAACGAACAGCGCAAGTCGCGCAGGCGGAAGTAGGTGGGGGAGAGGCGCTGTCCGCGTCGCGAGATGCGCTCCTCACCAGGATAATGAATGTCGTAATACTGCGTGTACGTCTCGATGGTGCGCGCCGCGGTGTAGTCGAGATTGTTGTAGTTCGGGCCGAAGCGGCGGACGTCCAGCCGCCACACGTCCCATTCGGGATGACCGTCAATGATCCACTCGGCCATCGTCTTGCCGATGCCGCCCGCGCCCGCGAGACCGTGGGCACAAAACGCGCAGGCCACCCAGAAGCCCTTGACAGAGGTCGGCCCAAGCAGGAACTCGCCATCGGGCGTGAAGCCTTCAGGACCGTTGAGCAGTTTCACCACTTCCGCGTTTTCCACGGCGGGCACGCGGCGGATGGAGTTTTCCATCAGCGGCGCGAAGCGATCCCAATCTGGATTCAATAATTGATATTTGAAATCACGCGGGATGCC
>JAYRVQ010000170.1:0-5967 GCA_041918465.1 Anaerolineales bacterium | reverse complement strand
CGGCTTCAATCTTGTAAAAGGCATCGGCGCGGTGCGGATGCGCGCCCTGCTGGCATATTTCGATTCGCTGGAAGACGCGTGGGCCGCCACAACAGACCAGTTAACGGAAGCAGGCCTCAGTCCGAAAGTGGCGGAGACGGTCGCGAAAGTCCGCGCGGGCGTGGATCTGGAGCGCGTCTGGAGTCAGATCGAAAAGCAGGGCATCACCATCCTGACGTGGGAGGATGAACTCTATCCGCCGCGTTTGAAAGAGATCGAGCAACCACCGCCTGTCATTTACGTTCGCGGCGAGATCACGCTTGACGATCATTTCGCGGTGGCGATCGTTGGGACGCGTCGCATCACTCCGTACGGACGGCAGATCACCGAAGATCTGGCGGCTTTTCTCGCGGGGCAGGGTGTGACAGTGGTCTCCGGGCTGGCGCGCGGCGTGGACGCGGTGGCGCACTCTGCCGCACTCAACGCGGGTGGACGGACGATCGGCGTGCTCGGCTCAGGCGTGGATAAAATTTATCCGCCCGAACATTTGCAGATGGCTGAGAAGATGATGAAGCAAGGCGCGGTTGTCAGCGATTACGCGGTGGGTACCGCGCCGGAGTCATCCAACTTTCCGCCGCGCAACCGCATCATCTCCGGGCTTTCGATGGCGACTGTCGTTATCGAGGCGGGCGAGACCAGCGGCGCGCTCATCACAGCCGAGTTTGCCGCCGAGCAGGGACGCGAGGTCTTTGCTGTCCCCGGCAGTATCATTGCCCCGCAAAGCAAAGGGACAAACAAACTCATTCAAAACGGCGCGCACCCGTTGTTGAGTCCGCAGGATTTGATACAAGCCCTCAACCTGACGCGCGCGGGCGAATTTAAAGCCGCGCGCAAGGCCATCCCCGCCGACGCGCTCGAGGCGCAACTACTTGCCACACTTGGTGCGGAACCTGTCCACGTGGATGAAATCCGAAACCAGACGGGCTTGCCGATTGAGAAAGTCTCCGCTACACTTACACTGATGGAATTAAAAGGAATGGTTCGTCAGGTGGGCGGGATGAATTACATCTCCGTTCGCGAAGAACAGGCAGACTACTCCACATAAAAGATTTCTTTCGTTTTACGCTTTACGTTTTACTGACACAGGCGTAAAACGAAAACGTGAAGTGAAGAAAATGACCGATATCCTTGACCATACCTATGCAGTGATCATGGCGGGCGGCGGGGGGACGCGTCTCTGGCCGCTCTCGCGTCGCGCCAACCCCAAGCAGATGCTTCCGTTGCTGGAGGAGCATCGCACGCTGTTTCAAACCACCGTCCAGCGGCTGGAAGGCTTATTTCCACCTGACCATATTCTGGTTGTCACTGTGGATGGTCAAGCCGATGAACTGGAATCTCAGGCTCCCAACATCCCGTCCGATAATTTTCTGGTGGAGCCTGCGCCGCGCGGCACAGCCCCTGCAATTGGCCTGGCCGCGGCGGTTTTGCAGAAACGCGACCCGCAGGCAGTGATGGTCTCCCTGCACGCGGACCATTTCATCCGCAACCAGGATATGTTCCGCCTGCTCGTGCGCGTGGCTGTGGATGTGGCCAACGCCGGCTATCTCGTCACATTGGGGATCACACCAACCTATCCCGCGACAATTTACGGTTACATTCAGCGTAGTAACCCATTGCCCGAAAAATTCGGCTATCCGGTCTATAAAGTGTTGCGCTTTAAAGAAAAGCCCGATGAAAAGCAAGCCCGGGAAATGATCTCTGGCAGTGACCATTATTGGAATTCGGGTATGTTCTTCTGGAAAGTCGACAGCATTTTGGCAGAATTCAAGCGCCTGATGCCGAACCTGGATTCCGCGCTGATGCAAATTTCGGAAGTCTGGCAAACGCCCGAACAAAATGAAACATTGAACCGCCTCTGGACCGCTCTCGAGAGCGAGACCATCGATTACGGTATCATGGAACAGGCCGACAACGTGGTTGTCCTGCCTGCGGGCGGACTGGAATGGAGCGATGTCGGTTCATGGGATTCGCTCTTTGATGTGCTTCTGCCCGATAAAAATGGAAACATTCTCTTTGCGGGAGAACACATAGCAGAGGATACCCACCATTCGCTGGTATACGGCAATCACGGAGAGCGTCTCATCGTTACCATCGGTGTGGACGATTTGATCGTGGTGGATACGGGCGATGTTTTGCTGGTCTGTCACAAGGACCATGCGCAGAAGGTCCGCAAGGTTGTGGATGATTTGCGGAAATCAAAAAGAGAGAAATATACCTAGGAAGGATAAAGACTGGAGAGTGACTGGATTCGTTGCTGAACCATTTTCTACTCTCTATTCTTTGCTCACTTCCCTGGAGGGAACATGGAAGCCTATTGTATGAAGTGTAAGACCAAACGCGAGATGAACGAGCCGCAGGCGACATTTAACGCCAAGGGTTCGCCGGTGACGATCGGCGCGTGTCCCGTTTGTGGGACGAAACTGTATCGCATGGGAAAGACTGATGCGCATGCGGAATTGACTCCGCCCGAAAAACCTGCCAGGGTGGAGAAGCCGCGTCATGGGAAACTGGTGATCGTTGAGTCGCCCGCAAAGGCCAAGACAGTGGGGCGTTTCCTCGGCAAAGGGTACACCGTCAAAGCCTCGGTCGGTCACATCCGCGACCTATTGCGCTCGTCGCTTTCGGTGGATGTGGAGAATGATTTCACTCCGAAGTATCGCGTGCCAAACGAGAAGAAGGAAGTCGTCAAGGAACTGAAAAAACTTGCCCAGGCTCATGCCGAGGTATATCTCGCCACCGACCCGGATCGCGAGGGCGAGGCCATTTCGTGGCATTTGATGGAGGCCGCGGCCATCGAGCCAAAACTTGCGAAGCGCGTGGTCTTTCATGAGATCACCGAGCCAGCCATCAATGAGGCGTTTTCGCATCCGCGCGATATCAACATGGATCTGGTCAACGCGCAACAGGCGCGTCGCGTGCTGGACCGTCTTGTAGGTTACAGCATCAGTCCGCTCCTGTGGGAAAAGGTGCGGAGTCGACTCTCTGCGGGACGCGTCCAGTCCGTGGCGTTGCGTCTCATTGTCGAGAGGGAGCGCGAGATCGATGCGTTCATCCCCGTTGAATATTGGAGCATCGGCGCGGAGTTCAAGCCCGAAGGTCTGCGCCAGACTTTCATTACCAAGTTGGCGCGCATTGATGATGCCGAGCCTGAACTGACCCACGAGGAATCTGTCAAACCGATTCTCGTGGACATGGAAACAGCCGCGTACAGCATTACAAAGATCAAGCGCGGTGAACGCAGGCGTAAGCCCTATGCGCCCTTTACAACCTCCACGCTTCAACAGGAAGCCTCCCGCAAACTGGGCTTTACCGCCAAGCGGACAATGGGACTCGCACAAGCGCTCTACGAAGGCCAGGATGTGGGCGAGGGCGGGACAACGGGTCTCATCACTTACATGCGTACCGATTCGACCAACGTCTCGGAATTGGCGCAGAAGGAAGCCCGCGATTACGTGATGGGCAAATATGGCGCGGACTATCTACCCTCCGAGCCACCGAAATATAAAACTAAAACCGCAGGCGCACAGGAGGCTCACGAGGCCGTCCGTCCGACTTCGGTGATGCGTGAACCCGAAAAAGTGAAACCGTTCCTCGAACCCGCCATGTTCAAGTTGTATCAACTCATCTGGCAGAGATTTGTCGCCTCGCAAATGGAAGCCGCGGTTTACGACACGTTGCAGGTGGAAGTGACAGGGAAAACAGCCGGGCACGAATATCTTCTGCGCGCTTCCGGTTCGGCAGTTAAGTTTTTGGGTTTCCATATCGTTTATCAGGAAGCCAAGAACGAGGATGTGAAATCTGAGGAGGATGAGGAGGAGAATGTCCGCATCCCCGCAGGAATCGAGGAAGGGCAGAGACAGAACCTGGTGCGGCTCATCCCCGAACAGCATTTCACACAACCGCCGCCGCGCTACAGCGAGGCCTCGCTGGTGGCGACGCTCGAAGAAAACGGAATCGGCCGACCGTCCACGTACGCGCCGACGATCTCCACCATCCAGCAACGCGGCTACGTTGAACGCGTCGACAAACGCCTCATCCCGACCGAGACCGGAATCCTCGTCAATGATTTGATGCTCCAGTATTTTCCCGACATTGTGGATTACCAATTCACGGCGCGCATGGAGGATGACCTCGATAAGATCGCGGAGGGGCAGGATAACTGGGTGCATGTCATGCAGGAATTTTGGACCCCGTTTTCTGCCGACCTGGCGAAGGCGCAGGCCGAGATGCCCGTCACCAAATCCGGCCCCGAGCCGATTGGCCGCGCCTGCCCAAAGTGCGGGAGGGAACTCGTCATCCGTTATGGACGCTACGGAAAATTCATCTCGTGTTCGGGTTTCCCCGAATGCCGTCATACCGAGCCGTGGCTGGAAAAGATCGGCGTGATCTGTCCGAAAGACAGCGGCGATGTGGTGGAACGCAAAACGCGCAGAGGCCGCGTCTTCTACGGCTGTATCAATTACCCGAATTGCGATTTCACTTCGTGGAAGAAACCGATAACGCAACCGTGTCCCAAATGCGGTGGCTTGCTTGTGATCGCGAACAAACGCGAGGCGCAATGCACCGTTTGCTCCGAATCGTTTTTGCTGGAAGAAATCCTGCCCGAAACGGCTGAATAGAGGTTCAATGCATTTCGCTCCTCCCGCATATCTTGACCCCGGTTCTGGATCGTTCCTGATCCAAATCCTGCTCGCGGCCCTGCTGGCGATTGGTGTCGCTGTCCGCGCCTCGTGGGGAAAAATCAAAAAACTTTTTGGAAAAGGACAATCCGACCAGCAGACGGATGACGATGCCGACGAAAACTAGCGACCCCCTCGGCGCTTCTTTTCGGGACCCGAGCGGGTTCCTGTTTTCTCGCGGCGGGATTCTCTACCGACAGGTCAACCGCGCCTACGCGGAAGATTATTCCCGCTTAATGGAATCAGGCCTGTACGACAAACTTGTCAAGGTGGGTTTGCTTATCCCGCACGCTGAAGTGGATGTTGAACCCGCGGATCCATCGCTGGCATTCAAAGTCATTTGTCCCGAACGCGTGCCTTTCATCTCATATCCGTATGAGTGGTCATTCTCGCAATTGAAGGATGCCGCGCTCGCGACCCTGTCCATTCAGAAGCGCGCCCTCAAAGCGGGGATGTCGTTGAAGGATGCCAGCGCGTACAACATCCAATTTGTCAACGGGAAACCGATTTTGATTGACACGCTGTCCTTTGAAATTTATCAAGAGGGCAAACCCTGGGACGCGTACCGCCAGTTCTGTCAGCACTTCCTCGCACCGCTGGCTTTGATGTCCCATGTGGATGTTCATCTTGGTCAACTGTTGCGTGTCTACATTGATGGGATTCCGCTCGATCTGGCAAGCAGATTACTGCCCTTATCCACGCGATTCAATTTCGGCCTGTTGACTCACATCCACATCCACGCGCGGGCGCAGACCAGGTACGCAGATGCGGACGTAAAGCGAATCAGTGAATCGGCAAGTCAACGAGGTGGGGTGAGCAAAAATGCTTTCGTTGGTTTAATCGAAAGTCTCGAAGGTGCGGTCAAGAAGTTAACGTGGAAGCCCGCTGGCACAGAGTGGGGTGATTATTATGAGATCGTCAACTACACCACCGCGGCCTTTTCACACAAGAAAGAGATCGTCTCAGGCTGGGTAAAGGACATTGCCCCTGTCTCTGTTTGGGATTTGGGCGCGAACAATGGCGAATTCAGCCGTCTCGCGAGTGCGGTGGGAATCCCAACTGTTGCGTGGGATATTGACCCTTCCGCGGTGGAGCAGGATTATCTGCGTGTGAAATCGGGGAAGGAACGAAACCTGCTTCCGTTGATTCTCGACCTGACGAATCCCAGTCCCGCGCTGGGATGGGCTAACCAGGAGCGCGACTCGCTCGGTCAACGCGGGCCCGTGGACACGGTCTTCGCTTTGGCGTT
>JAYRVQ010000169.1:0-13060 GCA_041918465.1 Anaerolineales bacterium | reverse complement strand
TAGATTCGCCTTTCCATACAAAGCGCCGATGCCTGTCGGTCCGCACATTTTGTGGGCGGAGAAGGCGAGGAAATCCGCATCGAGGGACTGTACGTCCACGGCGAGGTGCGGGACGGATTGAGCCGCGTCCACGAGGGTGACTGCCCCAGCGTCACGCGCGAGGCGGATGATCTCTGCCGCGGGATTCACCGTCCCGAGAACGTTGGACATGTGCGTGAACGAGACCAGTTTCGGGTCACGCGCGAGAATCGAGCGATAGACGTCCATGTCGAGCAGGCCGTCCGCCGTCACAGGGATGAAGTCCAATTCGATGCCGCGTTCTACCGCGAGCATGTGCCACGGGACGAGGTTGGAGTGATGCTCCATCTCGGTCAGGATGACGAGATCGCCCGCTTTGAGGTTCGCCCGCGCCCAGGTGTACGCGACGAGGTTGATTGACTCGGTGGTGTTGCGCGTGTAAATAATTTGACGAGCAGAGGACGCGTTGATGAATTTCGCAATCTTCTCGCGCGCGCCCTCATACAGCGCAGTGGACTCTTCGGCCAGTGTATGAACGCCGCGATGAATGTTGGCATTCGAGCGGCGATAGAAATCGTTCATCGCCTCGATTACCGGCAGCGGTTTCTGTGAAGTGGCCGTGGAATCGAGATAGGTCACGCGCACGCCGGGCCGAGTCTCGCGCTCGAAGATGGGGAAGTCGCGGCGGATTTCTTTAATGTCAAACATGGCCTAGTAAACGGGGATTTCCTTTTTGGCCGATTTCTTGCCCGGCACCGGGCGGATGTGCTCAGATGTGAGCGGATACCAAAGGATTCTGTCGGGCACCATCCAGCCGTCAGTGAGAAACACATTCGAACGGAACTGCACCGCAACCATCTTGTTGTCCACTTGCACAACAATGCCCTTGATCCAGCCGCGTACACGGTCATTATTCTTTTCGTGGTCACAAAATACTTCCACCGTGTCGCCCACTTCAAAGGCGTGCTCGGCCCCCGGCGCCTTCATGTAAGAGACTTGAGAGCCGATACGTCCACCCCGGACAGGCCGTCGTTCAATAACTGGCGGCGTATTCTTAACCTGCTTTGTTTTTGTTTTGGTTGCCATTTTTTCTCTATTTGATTACAGGATTAACCCATCTTTTGCAATATGGCTTGCTGAAATCTTTCGCGCACACCTTCGAATGGGATGCGTTGCATGATCGGATCGAAGAAGCCCTCGACCACGAGCCGTTCAGCCTCGACCTGTGGGATGCCGCGCGATTTCAGATAGAACAGCGGCTCCTGCTCCAGCTTGCCGACGGTTGCGCCGTGCGTACAGCGGACGTCGTCCGCGAGGATCTCCAGCCCGGGAATCGAATCTGCTCTCGCCTCCTCGCTCAGGACGATGTTGCGGTTGGCCTGATACCCGTCCGTTTTCTGGGCTCCTGGCGCGACATAGATCATTCCCTGCCAGACAGAACGACTCTTTCCTTTGAGCGCGCCCTTGAAAAGCAGGTCGCTGGTGGTATGCGGAGCGAAATGATTTTGTTGCGTGTCGTGGTCGAGATGCTGATTGCCGTCGGTGAAGTAAAAGCCCGACATACGTCCCTGCGCGCCCTCGCCAACCAGATCGAGGTCGGAGAAGTTTTTGGTGAGACGTGACCCGACCGCGCCGAAGATCCAGTCGAGGTTGCCACCGCGTTCGACGCGGGCGCGTTCGTGCGAGAAGTTCCAGACGCCTCGTCCCCACGATTGCAACTCCACAAAGCGCAGATTGGCGTTTTCGCCCACATGGATTTCCACCACGCCCGCGTGCATGGCGTGACCTGTCTCGTTGGGAGAGGCCGCCTCGTGGACATATGTCACCGAGGCGCCGTCGTCTACGATGACGATGAGGTGGGAGAAATGAGCGAGGTCGGAGCCTGGCCCCCACAGCACAGAATGGAGCGGGGCTTCCACTTGCACGTTTTTGGGAATGTAGAGCAAAATGCCGTTTTGCGAAAGCGCGGACGCGAGCGCGGCAAACTTCCCGTCTTCGGGTTTGACGATCTGACCGATCAGATTCGCGAGCAAGTCTGAATGATTTTTTTCCGCGCCGCGAAAATCGGTGAAGACGACTCCCTTTTTCGCGAGCGCATCTTCGAGGAAGATTTGCGAACCGCCCGCGAGCAGGGTGATCTGTCCGCCGTGCTGGTCGCCAACGAGGGGCTTGAGCAATTCGTCAGGGACGGGAGGCAGGTCTTCGTGCGCGCCGAGTTTCGGGAGTTTGAAATCGGGTGCAGGGAAGAGTCGCAGGTCCGTGCGACGCCAGGCTTCGTCGGTCGCGGTGGGGAGGGGGCGCGTCTGAAACGCGGACCAGGCCGAGGTCCGAAATGAAGCGAGACCAGCAGGCAGATCTGTCTGGGTGAAGGAAAAGTCCCGTGCAGAAGAATCGGTCCGTCGCTGTCTTGAAACAACAACTTTAGGTTTCTCTTGCATGTTAGCCAATCGATCCTTCCATCTGAAGTTGTATCAAGCGATTCATTTCGACGGCGTATTCCATGGGCAATTCTTTAACAAGCGGCTCAATGAAACCCGAGACCACCATGCTGGTGGATTCTTCCTCGCTGAGGCCGCGGGACATCAGATAGAAGAGTTGTTCCTCGCCGACCTTCGAGACCGAGGCCTCGTGGCCGATGGAGACATCGTCTTCGTCAATTTCGATGGATGGATAGGTGTCCGAGCGGGACTTGGGATCGAGCAAAAGCGCATCGCAGACCACGTTGGATTTTACGCCCTTCGCGCCTTTGTAGACTTTGACAAGGCCGCGATAGGAAGCGCGTCCACCGCTTTTGCTGATGGACTTGGATGTGATCTTGCTTGTGGTGTTCGGAGCGAAGTGAACCATCTTTGAGCCGGCATCCTGAATCTGGCCGGAGCCAGCAAAAGCCATCGAAAGCATTTCCCCGCGCGCACCGGGCTCCATCAAATAGCATGATGGGTATTTCATTGTGAGTTTCGAACCAAGATTGGCGTCCACCCACTCGTGGGAGGCGTTCTCAAATACCTTGGCTCGCTGGGTAACGAGGTTGAATACGTTGGTGGACCAGTTCTGAATGGTCGAGTAACGCGAGCGAGCGCCTTTTTTAACAACGATCTCGATCACGCCCGAGTGGAAGGAGTTGGTCGTGTATTGCGGAGCGGTGCAACCTTCCACATAATGAACCGATGCGCCCTCGTCCACGATGATCAGTGTGCGCTCAAACTGACCGACGTTGGCGGTGTTAAGGCGGAAATATGCTTGTAGGGGCAAATCCACTTTGACGCCCTTCGGCACGTAGACGAATGATCCACCCGACCAGACCGCGGAGTTGAGCGCCGCGAACTTGTTATCTTCAATCGGGATGACCGTGCCGAAATATTCGCGGAACAGGTCGGGGTATTGTTTCAGCCCGTCTTCGATCGAAAGGAAGATGACGCCCTGTTTTTCAAGATGTTCGAGAATGGAGTGATACACCATCTCGGATTCGTACTGCGCGCCCACGCCTGCCAGGAATTTCCTTTCGGCCTCAGGAATGCCCAGTTTGTCGAAGGTTTTTTTAATATCATCGGGAACATCGTCCCAGGATTTCTCGCTCTTCTCAGTCGGCTTGACGTAGTAAAAGATGTTGTCGAGGTCGAGGTCAGAAATGTCAGGCCCCCAGGCCGGCATTGGACGCGACAGAAAATGCCCCAATGCCTTGAGACGGAATTCGAGCATCCATTGTGGTTCCCCTTTCATGCGCGAGATATTCTCAACGACTTCCTTGTTCAAACCCCGTTGAGACTTGAACACGTAGTTATCATCGCGGTCGTGGAAACCGTATTTGTAATCGCCAATATCTTCGAGGATTTTTGCGTCGTCAGTCATTGTAAACTCCGATATTCGGAACACGATATTCGAACTTTCACAACCAATAATTTTCGAATATCAAATATTGAATTTGATTGCCATTAGGCAGATTCTTCCGCCTTTTCGCGCAACCAGTCATAGCCGTGTTCTTCGAGATGAAGCGCCAGGTCGGGGCCGCCCGACTCGACAATTCGTCCGTTCATCATCACATGGACAAAATGTGGCTTGATGTAGTTCAACAAGCGTTGATAATGCGTAATAACCAGCACGCCAAGTTCGGGTCCAGAGAGCGCGTTGACTCCCTCGGAGACAATTCTCAGCGCGTCGATGTCCAGGCCCGAATCGGTTTCATCTAAAATGGCAATCTCGGGTTTGAGCGTCGCCATTTGTAAAATTTCGGCGCGCTTCTTTTCGCCGCCCGAAAAACCATCGTTTAGATAACGTCCCGCGAAATTGTGATCCATCTGGAGCATATCCATCTTTTCTTTCAGCATCTTACGGAACTCGGGGATGGGTACGCCTTTATCTTCAGGGTTGGCGGCGCGGCGGCGGGAATTGACGGCTGAGCGCAGAAAGTTCGCCACGGTCACGCCGGGGACGGCAACAGGATATTGAAAAGCCAGAAAAATTCCCTCGCGGGAACGTTCGTCAGGTTCCAACTCGAGAACATTTTTCCCCTTGAATAAAACTTCTCCCTCGGTGACCGTGTAATTGGGATGCCCCATCAGTGTGTAGGCCAGCGTGGACTTTCCCGTTCCATTTGGGCCCATGATGGCGTGAACTTCACCTTGATTAATGGTAAGCGTGAGTCCTTTAAGGATTTCCTTGTCTTCGATGCTCACGTGCAGGTTATTGATTTCGAGTTGCGACATTCTAGTTTGCTCCTAAAAATTAAGCCAATTTCGGCTTTCTAGCAAATGCGGCGGGATTATAGCAGGGTCAAAAGGATATGTCAATATTTATGATAATTTTCTAGTATATTAATCTCTAAAAAGGCAGGCTTGCAGAATTGCGCTCTCCCTTCTATAATGATTTCGAGGATGTTACTACAATGAAACTCGACGCACTTGAATCCCGAATTCGGGAATTGATAGAAATACGCATGGTGAGCATCCTGCCCGGGCAAAAACTGGAGCAGTCTGTTGTTCAGCAACTTGCCGATGCCTTAAAAATGAATATCGCTGAAAAAGAGGGCGCCAAACTGGCTCCCAATGTTTTTACGTTGATCGTTCGTCCAGGTGAGACTTCTGTTTGGGAGGATGTCCGCCTGCTCGACGCGATGCAGGAGACGCTTCAGACGGTCGGTCGCGAATCGGACCTGGAATTTGCCGCGCCTCCCACGCTTTTTGTCGCCGCTGACGCGTCGCTCGCCGAGGGCGAAGTCCGCGTCTTGGCATCACATAAGGTTGAAGCCATTGGGTCCACCAGTGCGATCACTCAAAATCCGCCTGCAGACAAGGAAGAGAATACCATTCCGGAAAACGCCTTCGTCATCATTAATGGCAGAAAGGTGTTCCCGCTAATCACTCACGTCATCAACATTGGGCGTCGGCTGGACAACCAACTGGTGATAGACGACCCGCGCGTCTCTCGCGCGCACGCCCAATTGCGCGCCATCAAAGGCCGCTTTGTGGTTTTCGACTTGAACTCGACAGGCGGAACCTTCGTCAACGGACAGCGCACCAGCCAGACGATTCTCTATCCTGGGGACGTTATCTCGCTGGCGGGTGTCAGCCTGGTCTTTGGACAGGACAACCCGCCGCCTCGCCCAGACCTGAAAGAAACTGGTCCGTTGAGTAAACAGCCTCTGGACCGCACCACCGCGGTGCTCAAAACGCGGACTGAATCCCGCAAGAATAAAAAATGAGCGGCGTTCTTGTCCTTGGATTGCGATTGTTTTTGGCTGTCTGTTTGTACGCTTTCCTTGGCTGGGTTCTGTTCAGCCTCTGGAACGAGTTGCGCGCGCAAGGTATCAGCCTGGTTGGACGAAGGACTCCCTCGCTCAGTTTGATCATCCAGCGCGCAGGTAGCGGGACGACCCATCGCACCTTCCAGCAAACCGAAATCCTGATTGGCCGCGATCCTGCCTGCGACCTCGCCCTCAATGATGATACCGTCTCCGCGCGGCACGTCCATTTGAGTCATCATCACGGACAATGGTGGACGGAAGATCTCGGTTCCACCAACGGAACGCGGCTTAATCAGGCAGAACTCAACACGCCAACGGTTGTCACCACTGGCGACCAAATTGAATGCGGTCACACGGCGATCATTATCAGCATTGGCGCGGCCGCAGACCCGTCTCCCACCACGCGTCTATGAGCATTTCGGAGGAAACCACGCCTGTTATCGCGTCGCTGGCTGTCATTGGGGGCTCCGGTCTGTACTCCATGCCCGGCCTTGGTGATGCGCGCGAATTCGATCTCAGCACGCCGTTTGGCAAACCCAGCGCACCCATTGTGGTTGGCGCTATTGAGAATCGGAAGATCGCCTTTCTTGCGCGCCATGGAATGGGACATCACATCAGCCCCAGCGAAGTCAATTACCGTGCCAATATTTATGCGCTCAAATCCCTCGGGGTGGAACGCGTCGTCAGCATCAATGCCTGCGGTTCCCTGCGCGAAGACTACGCTCCCGGCCATATCGTCATCCCCGATCAGATCTACGACAACACTCACAAACGAGCCCGTTCCTTTTTTGGAGATGGACTTGTTGCTCACATCTCCGCGGCGGAACCGTTTTGCCGCAACCTGTCGGACCTGTTGGAGGATTCCGTTAAATCCACTGGTGCGGTGGTACATCGCGGCGGCGCGCTCATCACGATCGAAGGACCTCGTTTCTCCACCAAAGCGGAGTCGAACACTTACCGCGCCTGGGGTATGTCGTTGATCGGCATGACCGCCTCGCCTGAAGCGTTTCTCGCTCGCGAGGCTGAGATGTGTTACGCGGTCATGGCGCATGTGACAGATTATGATGTTTGGCATGTTGACGAATCGCCCGTCACTGTGGAGATGGTTGTCGAGACGCTTAAACGGAATACGCATACAGCCCAAGATGCGATTCGTGAATTGGCGGCCAGCCAAAAAGTCCCGCGCGGATGCGGATGTCAATCGGCACTCTCGTCGGCGCTCATCACCGATCTTGCGCATGTTCCCGCACCGACCAAAGAAAAACTTAAACCACTGATCGAGAAATATCTCAAATAATTCTGTGAATCATTCCCACACCCAGCGTCGCCTGTTTGGGTATTCGGCGGCGTTCCTCTTCCTTTTTTCACTTGTGCTGACGCTCTCTCCAGCCGTGCGTGAACGCACCTGGCTGGTGGATTATCGCTGGGTCCACTGGATCGGATTCGCAGTCTGGCTCGCGTTGACCGGACTCGCCCATCGCCTGACCTCGCGCTGGCTCTCTGAAACTGACCCGTTCCTGCTCCCGGCCGCGTCCTTGTTGAGTGGGTGGGGATTGCTGACCATCTGGCGGCTCGATCCGTATTTCGGCCTGCGGCAAACCATCTGGCTGGCTGTTGCAGTGACGGTTTTTCTCGTTGCCTTGCGCCTTCCTTCGGATCTGGGAATCCTGCGCCGATACAAATATTTGACCCTGTTGGGCGGAATCCTGTTGACGGCGTTGACTTTGGTTTTTGGTTCCAACCCATCGGGGTTTGGACCGCGCCTGTGGATTGGCGGCGCGGATGTGTACCTGCAACCGTCTGAGCCATTGAAACTCTTGCTGGTGATCTATCTCGCGGCCTATCTTGCCGACCGCCTGCCCGCGGCTACATTTGACCGCATACATGCCGGAACCATTCAACGTATTTTTTCCATCCCCTTGATCGTGCCAACCGCCGTGATGACCGGGCTTTCCCTGCTGATCCTGCTGGTTCAGCGCGATCTTGGTACAGCCTCCATTTTTCTTTTGATCTATACGATCTTTCTCTTTTTGGCGACAGGAAAACGACGCGTCCTGCTTGTCACTGCCGCCGCGCTGGGAATGGCCGCGCTGGCAGGTTACTTTTTCGTGGACATCATCCATGCGCGTCTCGACGCCTGGTTGAATCCGTGGAGCGACCCCAGCGGCCGTTCGTACCAGATTGTCCAGTCCCTGCTTGCCATAGCCAATGGTGGCGTGTTTGGACGCGGCGCCGGAATCGGATCGCCAACTCTTGTGCCGGTGGCCCTCTCCGATTTTATCTATACTGCCATTGCCGAAGAGACTGGCCTGCTTGGCGCGCTTGGGTTGCTCTGCCTGCTTGGGTTGCTTCTGACGCGCGGCTTGCGCGTTGCCTTGCGCGCCTCCGACCGTTTCCGTCGCTTGCTCGCTGGCGGCATAATTGCCTATCTTGGTGCGCAAAGCCTGCTCATTTTGGGCGGTAATTTGCGCCTGCTCCCGCTTACCGGCGTCACCCTTCCATTTGTATCCTACGGCGGTTCATCCCTGTTGACATCCTTTCTCGCGCTCGCCATTCTTTTGCGTGTGGGGAGTCTGCCTGAAGAAGAGCCTACACCGTTGGCCACCTCGCATCCCTACGTTTTGCTCGCTTCCCTCTTTTCTCTTGGTTTGTTCGCTTCCGCCCTCGCAACTGGCTGGTGGGCAGTTGTGCGCGGCCCCGACTTGCTCTCGCGCACCGACAACGCCCGCCGTTCGATAGCTGATCGTTACGTCCAGCGCGGCTCCCTGTTCGACCGCGGAAATCAACAGATTACGATCACAGACTCGGTTGGCGGCATCTTTACTCGTGATTACATCTACACCAATCTGGCGCCGATATCAGGCTACACCAACCCAGTCTACGGGCAGGCCGGGCTGGAAGCCACCCTCGATGATTATCTGCGCGGTTATCAGGGCAATCCGTCCAGTCTCATTTGGTGGCATCATCTTTTATATGGCACGCCTCCTCCCGGGCTTGACGTCCGCTTGAGCATTGATCTTGACCTGCAAGAAAAGGCCGACGAGTTGCTGGCGGAGCAAACTGGCGCGCTTATTTTGCTCAATGCCGAAAGTGGCGAAATCCTGGTGATGGCATCGCATCCAACCTATGACCCGAATTTGCTGAACGAGACCGGAGATAGTCTTCGGGCCGACCCGGACGCCCCGCTCGTGGACCGCGCCGCGCAGGGGGCTTATCCGCCCGGCTCTCTTCTGGACCCTCTGCTGGCCGCGCAATTTGGACAGCTTTCCAACCCCGACGCAGAACAGCAGCGCGAATTTTTTAACCAACTTGGGCTTTATACCGCGCCTGAGTTACGTTTGCCTGTCGGAACCCCATCGGTTATTGGTGAGATTGACAACCTACACGTCAGTCCACTGCAAATGATCCTGGCTTTCGCGCCGCTGAGCAATGACGGCATCCGCCCTGCGCCGCGCATCGCGTTGGCTGTGGATACGCCTGCCCAGGGTTGGGTCATCCTGCCAGCAAACAGCGACCCGCTCAAAGTCCTGGAGGAGGCGAAGGCCCGTCAAACTGCGGAATTGCTTCGAGCCTCCGACCAGCCGTTTTGGCGTTCCAGTGCACGATCCATTGAAAATGGAAAATCCTTTACCTGGTTCGTGGCCGGGACATTGCCCAACTGGCAGGGGACGCCGCTCGTGCTGATCGTCCTGCTGGAAGAAGACAACGCCCCACTGGCAAATTCCATAGGCGAGGCGTTGTTGATCGAAGCACTGGAACCGTAGATCGTTACGCGACCAGCGAGCGCAGAATGGGGATTTTTTGCAGGATGGCGATGATGACCCAGGAGATGAGGAATGTTAAAATCGTGGTGACCGGGACCATATAGATCACCGGGCCGTCCAGGGGTGCGATGTTGATTCTTTTCAGGTACGTGAGAACGAAAACGTGGACAAGGTACATGCCGAAACTGGCAGAGGTGAGGGAGACCGCCCACTTTGACAACTGCGGGCGCGGTACAGAAAAGATCGCGTCACCGGCGGCTTTTAAGAGAATGTACGCGGAAACCGAAAGGAAGGCAATGTTTATCCCAAGCAGATTCTGGAAGTAGTCCACGAGTTTTCCTGCGATTTGGGTGTAATACAGGGTACTGTAGACTGTGAAACCTGCCGAGGCAAGGTAAACAAACGCCGCAGTCCAGAGCATCCACTTTTTGTAGGGGATGCGCACCAGCAGGTAGCCCAGTACGAAATAGCCGATGTAACCTGTCAGGTAACCCAGATCGAAGATGAACTCATAGTTGAGCAGGAATTCCAGGATGCGTTGTAGCGGACCGAAAACAAACCAGAGACCGACGAAATACCACAAGTGTTCCTGACGAACCGAGGCGACCAGTACTCGAAAAATGGGAGTGAGCAGGTAGATACCGAATAGTTCGTACATGAACCAGAGGTGATACTCGGTTGGTCTCGCTAAAATTGTCAACGTGACCCCTTTGACAATGACCGGCAAACTGATGCCGGGAAAGCCATTCTCTTTCCAAACGAGGTAGAGCACTGACCAAAACAGGAAAGGAAGGATCACCTTCTTAAAGCGTTTTTGATAGAAATCCCGAATGCTTTCCTGACGGGGAAGAAGCAGGGCGCCACTAACCATGAACAGTAGCGGCACACATGAGCGGGCGATGACATTATAGATATTTCCGGCCATCCAATCAAAATATGAGACATCTTTCCAGGCTCGGAGAACCTGCCCCGAGACATGCCCAAGAATGACAAGGAGAATTCCAATGTTGCGAACAAAATCCGCCCAAAGATACCGGGATGCGGCCTGGTCTTCGACTTTTACTTGCATGACTACCTCAAGGTTGAAAGTTTCCGCCAGATTATACTCCAACCCCTTCTGAGACTTTTTGGATGTGTCAAAGTATGTTATTCATCGCGCACCTGCAATAACAGTGCCCGTGAATAAACCTTCGTGAATGACGGATGCTTGGCGAGTTCCACAAATTCCACTTTGCGCGCTATCCACTCGGCGATCTCGCGCTGGTCGAGGGAGACCAACATGCGGCGCGCGCCCGTCCCCGCGGCGTTGCCGATCTGCTGATAACGCGTCCGCTCGGTGCGCGGCAACATCCCGATGGCGATGGCGCTGTCGAGATCGAGATATGTCCCGAACGCGCCCGCGATAACAACCTGGTTAATGTCCGCGGCTTGGATGCCCGCTTTTTCGAGCAGGACTTCTGCTCCCGCGCGGACCGCACCCTTGGCGAGTTGGATCTCGTTGACATCTTTGCGCGTCATCCGCACATCGCGTCCTGTCTTGGACTTTGAGGCTGGTACCAGCACGAATTCGGCCGCGGCCCCCAAGCCGCGCAAACGCGGATGCGTCCCTGTGAGAGCGCCTTTCGGGGTGAGCAGTCCCGCTTTGAGACATTCCGCGATGGCGTCGAGAATCCCCGAGCCACAGATGCCAACCGCGTCCGCATTGCCGATGGTGTGGACCTTCACATCGTCGCCTTCGATGCGGACGCGTTCCACCGCGCCCGGGGCGGCGCGCATCCCGTCTTCAATGTGCGCGCCCTCGAAGGCTGGCCCTGATGGGCAGGAGGTGGCCCAGTGCTTGCCCTCATGGTACAAACTGATCTCGGTGTTCGTGCCGATGTCCAGCGCCATAACCGTTTCTTTGGTGTTGTCCAGACCCGCGCCGACCAACATGGACACGTGGTCAGCGCCGACAAAGCCTGCGATGTTCGGCGGCAGGTAGACGGTCCCACCCGCAGCGAGATGGAGTCCCAGATCACGCGCTTTGATGGACAATGCGTCCCCAACGGTTGCCATGTACGGCGATTCGCCCAGTTGGCGGACAGGCAGTCTCGCGAGGATATGGTGCATGGCCGTATTGCCGACGATGACCGCTTCCACGATCTGCTCGCGTTTTACTTTGGCTTCTTTGCTTAATTCCTCGATCAAGTTGTTGAGCGTTTCGATGAGACGCGATTGGAGGGTCTTTAGTCCATCGGGATGATCATTGATGTAGCGGATGCGGCTGATGATATCTTCACCGTACGCGATCTGCGGATTCATCGCGCCCGATTTGGCAACTGTCTCGCCTGAGTCCATGTCCACGAGATACGCGGCGACTTTGGTGGTGCCTACATCCACGGCCAGACCATAGACGGGCGTGGACGGAGGCAGGAAGGCAACAATCTCATCATTGTGACGGATGACGATGCGCACTTTCCAGACGTTTTCACGTATTGCCCCAGCCAGTGATTTGACCGCTTCGGAATCAAAGGTCAATTCATAGGGAGTTATCATTGGCAGGTCGAATTGACCGCCATTGGTGCGGAGTGCGTCGAGGATGCGTGTGGTGTCGGGACGCAGATCGGTCAGGGTGGCTGGAGTGGTTTCGATATCAAAAGCCTGGACGATATGCCTCTGCCATTCGAAATCCAAATCCTGGCCTTCGATGGACAGTCTCTGCGGGGCACTGAGGGACTCGGGGGGAATCTCGATGGTGATGTCGGACAACACTTCCACCTGGCAGGCTTGGCGGAGACCTGACGCGCGTTCTTCGTCGGTCAACTCGGCCAGTTCGGTGAGCGAATAATCGCTGAGTTTGCCTTTGAGCAGGCGCACGCGACAGGTGCCGCACACGCCCGATCCGCCGCAGATGGCGACGAGTTCCACTCCCGCTTGTTGACAGGCATCGAGAAGGTTCGTACCTTCGTGGACGTCAATGCGTTTGCCGATGGGTTGGAGGTCAAGGTGGAAAGTGGTCATTAGTCTGATGGTCGATGGTCTGATGGTCGGCTTATGAATTACGTTTTACGTTTTTCGATTATTCCGCTTTTAAAATGTCATTCTCATAAGAAGCTTGCGTCGTCTTCCCGGGCGGCACGACGAGGAAGTCTTCGTCAGCCCAATCGCCGTCGCACAGGCGGTAAACGAGGCTGAAGTCCGCGGGGAGGCGCTCGAAGGTCCAGCCGCGTTTCGAGGCTTGGGCACGCGCGTCCGCTTCGACGGCGGTGGTGGCGTTCGGGTCGGTCGTCAAATAGATGGCGCGCTTGTAGTGATTCAGCCAGTCGCCCATGACAGCCATCAGTCGGTCGGCTTTTTCCTTGCTGTACTTTTTAAGGTAGGTGTCGTAGATGGCACCCATTTCGGCCTCGCTGCCCTGACCCATCGCGAGCGCGGCGTTGATGCCCTGAACGCGTTCCATGTAATCCTGCGCGTACCAGTAGGTGCCTGGCTCTTTTTTGAGTTCGGCTTCGTGACGGGCGCGGGAGCCAAGATGGAGTGTGATGCAATCGTGGGCGCG
>JAYRVQ010000168.1:0-3320 GCA_041918465.1 Anaerolineales bacterium | reverse complement strand
CCGCTGATGTGGACGGCTTCGTATGTGGTCAACCAATCTTCCATGAAATGGGCCTCCATGTGAGATTATACCCAGTGTGGGCATTAAATAATGTCTACATAAATGGGTATCGGACTGGTGTTATTGGGTTGGTAAGGTTCCTGCCGCTGTTTATAGCCTGCGGGAGTACGGTTACCCTACGGGTTTGTCTCCGAATATTCCCTGTCATGGATTGATAATGAGTTAAATCCCATCAAATTAGTGCCAAATATCAGTTGTCTTATCCATAAGGTTTTTCTAAAATGTATCGCCCTACCATAATGTTTGAGGTTAACAACAATGAATCACATCAAGAGGCTGTGGGGGCATTACCTGTCGTTACTGATCCTCATTGCCGCCCTCGCCTACCCCATCTACTGGGTCCGCA
Organism: Anaerolineales bacterium; assembly: GCA_041918465.1. Lineage (GTDB taxonomy): Bacteria > Chloroflexota > Anaerolineae > Anaerolineales > Villigracilaceae > Denitrolinea. The sequence continues at coordinate 2,914 of JAYRVQ010000168.1, read as the reverse complement.
AATTCTTTCAATCCAAATTCGGACCTGAAGCCGCATTGATCGCGCTGACTCTCTCCATGATGATCGTCCTGATCTTTGTGGTCCGCGGAGCTGTGCATACGCACAGACTGGTCCGCGACTTGAAGCGGGACATTGAAAAACAAAACGGGAATCAGAGCCCGGACCTGCCCACTCCCCTGATCCTAAAGCTATTCAAGATCGATCCATCCCCCAAAAAACAAACAAAACCGGTTGATGAGAACCCGCAGGAGGGAATTGAATTCCCCAAACTCCTTGACCTTTCCCCCAATCGTCATCGCGGAAAACCGCCGCGCTTCCCCAAGGAACAAATACGCAAAGCTGTCCTGAAGTGGGAGCGTCGCGACCCATCCATCACCGCATTAACACTTGAACAATTCCTTGCCCAGGAATTTGGCAGCAGCCCCGACGGCATCCTGCTCATGGCAACCACCACCTTCTATGACTGGCGCCGCAGAATTTTGAAAGAGATCAAATCAAGCCAATACCAATCCTAGCCGGGCAGACATCGCCCCCGACCAAAACCGTCCATCAGAGCATTCGGCTCCAAAACTCCCTCAAATACCAAAGGAAATTTTCGTAGTCATCCCGTACTTCAAACCGTAGAGATCCCGTACTCCCAGATGCTATTTATATGAGCCGCCGACAACGCGGCTCATTTTATTTCAGCATCGAATAGGAGACCTATGGCTAAGATCATCGTCTATCTGGGGGACCAGGAACGCAACGCGCTATTGCAGCTCGCCCAACGGGAACTGCGACTGCCTCGCGCACAAGCTGCCCTCATCATCCGGCAGGAACTGTTACGGCAGGGCATGCTTCCCAAACCTGAATCAGAATTGCCCCTGGAATTTCCAATAGGAGCTTCATCATGACAGCTTCCCCTACTTCAGAAAAATATACACCTGAACAACGCAGACTGCTTGGCCAGGCATATCGTATGATCCTTGGTTGGGGAATGCGTACTAAAAAAGTGGAAGCAAAAGCATCCGATGCCGGGCAAGCCTCCGTAACCAAACCGCCAGTCATGCCTACCCAACAACGAGGCTCCCATGAGTGAAACTCTGCACGCCATCCTGATCGCAGTGGCGTTTGTACTCGGTTCCATGTTGATTGGCTCCATCCTGTATGTGGTCGTCCGGGATGCGATCAAGCGCACCCCACACAAGGATTAGGGGAGATATAGCTTGTCTACCAAAGTCATCTGTATTGCCAATCAAAAGGGCGGGGTCGGCAAGACCACGACTGCCGTATCCCTCGCCCACGGTCTGTCCCAAAAAGGCCGGCGCGTTCTGCTGATCGACCTTGATCCACAAGGGCAGTCCGCCACCGCCCTGGGACGCAACCCCGAACCCGGCGCGTTTTATCTACTCACAATGGGAAGCACTCCACAGGAGACCACCTTTGTGCAATCGTGGGTGCGTTTCTCTGGAAGGGAGGGATTGTATCTCCTGCCTGGCGACCAGCAGACTATGGCCGCCCAGACCGTGCTCAACGCGCAGGATAAACCCATCTCTGCCATCCGCCAATCCATCCAACGCTTTTTCAAGGACGGACTGCATTACATCCTTTTCGACACAGCGCCCAGTGTCGGCGGCATCCAGGAAAGGGCGGTCTGGGCCTCCGATCTCGTGATCGTGCCGACTGCCACCGAGTTCCTTTCCGCCGACGGCGTCTCGAAAGTGCTGCGCATGATGAGCATCCTACAGGAAAAGAAAAACTGGCGCGGAAATCTATTGGGCATTCTGCCGACCTTCTTCGATGAACAAACCCGCGAGAGCAAAGCCACGATGGAAAACCTGAAGGAACGGTTTGATGCAAGCGTTCTGCCGCCCATCCATCGCTCCACGCTGTTGCGGGAATGCGCCGCCGAAGGCAAGACGATCTTTGAAATGGACGAGCTGTGTCGCGCTGCAAAGCAGTATCAGGCGCTGACCCAGCATGTGATGAAGTTCTAGGAGTGGATATGACCGGACGACGCGACCCTTTTGATAAGACCGAAACACCCACCCCTATTCAACCACCCAGCCTTTACGACTCCCTGCGTGTGGCAGCGCCGCGTAAACGCAACCGTCAATGGGAAAAACAACAACAGAGCCGCAAGGTGGTCTACCGCGGCATCGATCCCAAACTGGCTTTGAAGGTGAAGACGATTGCCGATGACCTGCTGGTTCCCGCAGGAGAGGTGGCATGTGCGGTGCTCGAATATGCCCTGCGATCCTATGAACGTGGTGATTTCGATCTTCACCCGCGACCCAATCCAGAACGCATGCGTATGACGCTGTTTCCACAATCTGGCTCCTCCCGTTTGATGGATAAACCCCAACGTTCTTCCCGACATAAACGACCGGAAGCCTTGTGGCGGGTCATCACCACCTGGCGTGGCTTCTCTCCTGAACTCAAACAGGAACTGGCAGCGCTGGCCTCCGATGATGGCTTGCATGTACCCATTGGGGAATTGATCACAGCCTTGTTGCGCTTTGGTCTGAAAGCGTATGAAACTGGATTGCTGGTGCTTGAACCCAAACCGAAATCCGCCACATTTACTTTAGCGTACAAAGGCAAATGATGACGTTCCGCCAAAAATTACTTTTACATTTGTGCGGGATGAAGAACGCAGGCGGCATGGACAACGTGCCGCCTGCGTTCTGTCCACGTTCCGCCCACGCATCCGCCTACGTTGCCGCCTACGTTGAACGCACAGGAAGGGCTGGGATGCATGAAATCCTGTGCGAACGATCTGTGAGACCTGTGGAAAAAAACAGGCTTGTTTCGCGGGGAGGTCTTGCATGACCGACCTTCAACAAGCCTGGAGTTCCGTGCTGACTCAGTTGCAGTTGGACATGCCGCGCGCCTCGTATGAAACCTGGGTGCTGGGAACGCAAGCCCTGGAATT
>JAYRVQ010000167.1:0-15884 GCA_041918465.1 Anaerolineales bacterium | reverse complement strand
CTCCTCCTCAACTGGGGCTTGGAATTATCTCGCGACGCGGATAGAATTGCCCAATTACTTGGCCCCAATGGCAACTTCTCCAATTTTCCTTACTAATCGCTAATCGCCGACTGTAATTATGCTCAAAAAAATCTTCCTCCCACTCAACATAGACCGTGAAGTTGCTGTCATCACCATTGTCAGCACGCTTTTGCTGATTGTCTACTACTATCACGATTTCACGCCCTCCATCGAGATCAACCAGACCATTCTCTTCCTTTTCGTCCCGTTAATTTTCATCATCTTTGTCTTTCGTGAATCACCGCGCGAATATGGCATCACTCTCGGTGACTGGCGCGCGGGGCTGGTTATCACCCTGGGCGGCATCGTTCTAATGACGCCTGTCATCTGGTTCCTCGCCAAACTCGATCCTTCCTCGCAATCGTATTACCAGGATATGACGGCCAATTTGCCATGGAATACCTTTGGACAAATTCTTGGCTGGGAGTTCATCTTCCGCGGTTTCATTCTCTTCGGTTACGCGCGCAGGTTTGGGGAGAACGCGCTTTGGATTCAAGCCGTCCCGTTCGCGCTTCTACATATCGGCAAACCCGAAATTGAAACCCTTTCCACCATCTTCGGCGGCTTCGCCTTTGGTTGGATCGCCTACCGCACTCGTTCCTTCCTCTATCCTTTCTTCATACACTGGTACATCTTCACGCTCATCGTGCTCGTCGCGTCGGGGACAATTGGTTGACGTTACCCTCCGTTCTGCCATCGCGGACGACGCGGCGGAAATAAAAGCCCTCATCCGACTCGCCCGGATCAACCCGATGGACCTCGACTGGCAGCGATTTCTCCTCGCCTCTTCCGCGGGCGGGGAGCTGGTCGCGTGTGCCCAGATAAAGCCTCACGCTGACGGGACGCTCGAGTTGGCCTCGCTGGCCGTTCGTCCCGCGTGGCGCGGACGCGGGTTGGCGCGTCGACTCGTCGAGCAGTTACTGTCCCAGTCGCCGCGTCCACTTTATCTGACCTGCCGTTCAGACCTTGAATCTTTCTATCGAAAATTTGGTTTTCGCGCCCTTGCATCTGACGAATTGACTCCCTATTTTCGGCGCCTGCAAAAACTAGCCAACACTATGATGAAGCTTGGGCGTGATGGTGAAACGCTGTTGGTGATGTATCTGGATAAATAAGAAATAAGTAGAAGTGAATCTTCTGTAAATTTGGATTAAAATAGAAATATGGAAGCAACCAAGCGCGATATTCTCAAAGCGTTTTACCCCACCTTTGTCGGCGTATTGATCGGATTGGTGCTCGGCGGCCTGTTGTGGATCGTCGCCCGCTCGCCGCGCGGCAACTCGGTGGAACTTTTGCCGCCGCCCACTCCCTCTCCCATTGTTGTGGATGTGGCGGGCGCAGTGCCGCGCCCGGGCGTTTACGAATTGCCTGGCGGAAGCCGCGTGAAAGACGCCATTGACGCGGCGGGCGGTTTTCTTGCCGAAGCGGACAAATCCAACCTGAATCTGGCCGCGCCGCTTGAAGATGGTCAGAAACTGGATATTCCCTTCTTGGCGGGCGTCGAGCCTGCGGGCGCGGTGCGCACGGTTATTGACGAGGTCGCGATTGTCAATATCAATATTGCCACGTTGGAAGAATTGGAAACTTTGCCGGGAATTGGCCCGACTTTGGCACAGCGTATCATCGATTATCGCGAAACCTTTGGCGATTTTTATTTCATCGAAGATATTATGAATGTGGAAGGGATTGGCTCTGATACATTCGACCAGATAGCAAGTCTGATTATCACTGGATATGAATAACACGGATTGATGAATCACCCCGCTTGTGCTAATGAAGTGACGCCCGCAGGTATGCCTGCGGGCGTTTGTTTACCCAAACCTGACATCGTACAGATTGTCGATCAGGTCTTTGTAGAAATTGTTATCGGCCATAAAGACAGTCCGGGCAGAAATGTAGGTCTACCGTGTTTTTTTCTCGATTTTTGCCCAGGTGTCTTTGAGACTCACTGTCAGGTTGAAAACGGGTTTGACGGGTGTGGTATCGGGATCGAGGCAGAAGTAACCCGTTCGCTCGAATTGGATATTGTCGCCTATTTTGGCTTCAGCCAGCGCGGGCTCCGCATGGCAATTTTCCAGCGTTTCCAGCGAATGGGGATTGACAATGTTCTCCAACTCGCCATCGTCTGGCCGCTCGACGGTAAACAGCTGCTCGTACAGTCGCACCTCTGCAGGGAGAGAGCGCTCCGCCGAGACCCAATGGATTGTGGATTTGACTTTACGGCCGTCGGGCGCATCTCCCCCGCGCGTGGACGGGTCGTACGTGCAGTGGACTTCGGCGACTTCGCCCGCTTCATTCTTGACCACGTGCGTGCATCTGACCAGATAGGCATAGCGCAGGCGGACTTCGTTGCCCGGGAATAGGCGGAAGTATTTGGGCGGCGGCGTTTCGCTAAAGTCATCCTGCTCGATGTAAAGCACTTTCGAGAATGGAACTTTGCGCGTCCCCGCGGACGGGTCTTCGGGATTGTTGACCGCGTCCATATCTTCGCTCTGGCCTTCGGGGTAGTTGTCAATGATGAGTTTGAGCGGGCGCAGAACGGCCATGCGACGCAGGGCGCGTTTGTTAAGATCGTCACGGACGACGGCTTCGAACTGTCCCATTTCCACCCAGCTGTCATTGCGCGTTTCGCCTGTGCCAGTGATGAAGTTGATGATCGCTTCGGGCGTGACGCCGCGGCGGCGCAACCCGCGCAGGGTGGTCAGACGCGGATCGTCCCAGCCGCGCACGACTCCCGTCTCGACTAGCTTGCGGAGTTTGCGCTTGCTCATCATGGCGTAGGTTAGGTTGAGACGGGAGAACTCAATCTGGCGCGAGGGGAAGGCTTCCAGTTTTTGCAGGAACCACTCGTAGAGCGGACGATGAATGATGTACTCGTTGGAACACAGCGAATGGGTCACGCCCTCCATCGAGTCGTTCTGTCCATGCGACCAATCGTACATCGGGTAGATGTGCCACTTATCGCCCGTGCGATGATGGTGCGCGTTCATAATGCGATACATGACGGGGTCGCGCAGGAGCGTGTTCGGATGCGCCATGTCGATCTTGGCGCGCAGGACGCGACTGCCCTCCGCAAATTCGCCATTCTTCATGCGCTCCAGCAGATCGAGATTTTCCTCGACCGAACGATTGCGCCAGGGCGAATCGACTCCGGGCTTGAGCGCGGACTCGGTCTCGCTCCACTTTGTTCCCTTGGGAAGCGTGCCGCGCGACGCGCTCATCTCCTCCTGAGTCTGATCGTCAACGTAGGCAAGTCCCATTTTGATAAGGCGGACGGCCCAATCGTAGAGAAGATCGAAATAGTCGGAGGCGAAAGTCACTTTGGCCCACTTGATCCCCAGCCATGACGCGTCATCTTCGATGGCGTCCACGAACTCGGTCTCTTCCTTGGATGGGTTGGTGTCATCGAAGCGCAGATACAACTCGCCGCCGAATTCCTGCGCAGTGAAATAGTCGATCAAAAAAGCTTTAACGTGCCCGATGTGGAGGTAGCCATTCGGCTCGGGTGGCAGGCGCGTGCGGACGTAGTTGAAGCGCCCGTTCTTCAAATCTTCGGCGACGGCTTCGCGGATAAACGCAGGGATACGACTGACAGTTTCTTCGGTCATTTTGCCTCATTGGTGAATGAATGCCTGCTATTATAACAAAGGGTGAGATATGTTTTATAATCTGCATTGGAGGCAAAAATGAGCGAAGCCAAGGAAGAAAAATTCATGGGCACGTATTTTGACCGCGACGATGTGGTGAAAGTTTCGCGCTGGGGCGAAATCCTTTCATGGGTTGTGGCGGTCGTCTACGCGGTGGATCTGCTGGCCGCGCTCGGTGTGTTCGTTCTGCAATACGCGCGCGGCTTTTGGGTGGGCATGGGTTTCTCGGACATTTTCATGAATGTGCTTTACATCGTTGAGCGTCCCTTCCGCGGAATAATTTATTTCATTGCCTTGCAGGCCATCTCAAAGGCATTGCTGATCCTGATGGATATGGAGGATAATACCCGCCGCGCGGCACGGAAATAGATCCGCTTCTTTTTCGACGGGACGGCTGTTTCCGTTTACTAAAGGGTCTGCCCCTTGCCCGAAACTGACGGGCGTGCTAAAATATCGCCCGCTGGAAATTTAAAGCGCACATTGAGGAGTCGTCCAACGGCAGGACACTACACTCTGGATGTAGGTATCTTGGTTCGAATCCAGGCTCCTCAGCTAACCTGGGTCTTGAGAACAAAACTCAAGACCCTTTTGATTTATAATTAAAGCAGTGTCAGGCTGATACATCTTAATTGGCACAAATCCATTGCCCCCAGCACAAAAAAGACTTCCTCTCAACGCGGGAGTCTTTTTTGTGAAATGCTTCTGTAGAGTCAGTCTTCCATCTTGTTCACGGCGCCCGCTCCGCTGATCGTTTCGTGTACGGCAGGCGAGCCATAATAGTTTACCGTTCCCGCGCCGCTGATTTTGGCGGTCAATTCATCTTTCACTCGTAGGGTGGCGGTGCCTGCGCCGCTGATTTGCACCTCAGCCGTCCGGCTTTGCAGTTTTGTGCCGTTGAAGTCACCCAGGCCGCTGATAAATACGGTCACATCATCGGCTTTGCCAGCGATAGTGATTTTACCCGCCCCGCTCAGGGTTGCGGTCAGCCTTTTCACTTCCAAATCTTTCAAGGTGGCGTCGCCCGCGCCGCTGAGTTTCAGTTCGAATGCGTCGGTCTTCAGTCCATCCACCTGCAATGTACCTGCCGCCGAGAAGTTGATCTCTTTCAGGTCTGTCACTGTGATGGTGATTTTTACATCCTCAGTCGGTGCCACGCGCTTGGAATAACTCTCCTCGCTGTTTTCGATGAACAGTGTCCCATTGCGGATTTCTGTGGTCAGTTGCGGGAGGAGATTGTCTTCCGCTTCAATACTGACCGATGCCTGCCCGCCCTGGCGGACGATGATCTCGCCGGGATAGCGGATGGAGATAGCGTCGAAATCTTCCAGTTTGCGTGTTTCGGTCTCGATCCTGCCAGACCCTGGGATGGCTCCTGTAAATTGATCGTCCACTGACCACCAGCCCCAATTTGGCATGTTGCTCCAGCCGAGTTGCGGGGCGTAAAGGACCGCGCCGACCGCGCCAAGCACTACCAGCGCTGAGACGATTACTCCAAAAGGTCGCCAGAATGTGCGTAGGATCAATCCCACACCGAGAGCGATCAATAAATAAGGCCAGAGATGAGCCAGCGCCCACAGGTTCTGCGCGGGGAGCATCCCTATATTGACCAGTAACCAAAGAACTCCTGTCGCAATCAATGTCAGTGGCCAAAAGAAGGAACGATTTTCTTTCATGCTTGCCTCCAATTACAGGGTCTTAATTTCGTCTGATCGATCATCACTTTTCCTGCCTGATAACAGGCCGGCGCGCTTGATGATCAAATACAAGCCCAATCCAATGAGCGCGACGGGGAAGACATACCCGGAAAACGCGTAGGAGTGGAAGATCATTTCAAAGAACGCGCCGAAGATGATTAACATGATCGCGCCAATTCGAAGGATCTTTAATCCGCTACGGCGCTGTTCCTCGCTTCTGCCCCACGCGCCCATAATGAAAATACCCAATCCCACGGCCATCAGGATGACGGTCCAGCCGTAAGACCAAGACTCCCAGTGGCCGGTGAGATTCTGATAGAAAAGCATCAGGCCGATGACAGAAATGATCGAGCCCGGTATGGCCAGCCCGGAAACCGCCCTGCCTCCCGCCAGCATGCCAACGAAGAACATCGCGCCTACACCGATGATAATGAAGGGCCAGAATGTGCCCCAGAAGTCGAAACCGCTAACGAGCTGCGATACCAGGGCCAGCACGCCAAACAGGACGAGCAGGGCTCCGCCAATCAGGGCTCCGCTGTTTCGTGGATTATCTTTCATAGTGTATTCTCCTTTCGGTTGATTTACACATTTTTATACGAAATTAGCAGGACAGGGTTTCGTCTTGTTAGAACAATCCTGCCAGGATGAAGATCGCAAATCCCGTGATAATCATGCCCGAAAAGCGATTGACCCATTGCATCCACTCGGGTGTGAATCTCTCGCGAACGAGGCCGACTAGCCCGCTCAGGGCTAACCACCATGCCGCTGAGCCAAGAAAGACACCGAGCACAAGGCTGACGGGAGAGGGCGCGCCGTCCGTGGGGAGGATGGCAGAAAACATGCCAAGGAAGGCGAGGATGGTCATCGGATTGGTGACCGTCAGCAGGAAAGTGGACGCGTAGACGGCAAACAAACCCGTCCCGCGCGTTTGGGCGGCGCGATCGGCTGGTTTTGCGAAGAATGTGCAAACGCCAAGGTAGAGTAGAAACAATCCGCCCACTGCGCGTAGCCATAATTGGATACCAACTAGCAAGCCCATCACCGTGGTCAGCCCGAAAGCCGCGATGGCGCCATACAGCATGTCCGCGCTGGCCGCGCCGAGGCCGGAGAGGAATCCCGTTAGCCGACCGTCCGCGAGGGTGCGGCGGATGCAGAGAACGCCGATCGGACCGACGGGCGCGGCAATGGAGAAGCCAAGCAGGAAACCGCGGAGGAGAAAGTCCCAGTTTTCGGTCATTGTTATCAGCAGGGAAGTGGTTAAGTACTTGTGTAAAGTTAAATTCCGTGTTTTGTCAGCAGTTGGTCTACTGGTGGCTTGCACACTTGCCCTGGCGGACATTGCCAGGGGTGCAACTGCTCAGGAACTTTGAAAATGGGAAGTTATTTTTACACAGATCCTAAGGAAACGGTGACAGGCTCAGGTGTGGAAAGAAGCGAGGAAGGGTCCGTTGGGGTGAATGTAAAAAGTAGAGGGTCAGAGAAATGCCCGTGTGTCAAAAGCGTCGGGATGTCCAAAAAAGAAATGGCGCACCTTTCGATGCGCCATTGTATCAAGCTTCGGCTTTGCGCCCAAACCAGTTTTTCCATTCCTGGTTTTGCCACACGACAAGCAAGGGGGCGGCGACAAAGATGGAGGAGTACGTTCCACTGAACAGGCCGATGAGCAGGATGACGGCGAACTCGCGTAGAGTGATTCCGCCGAAGAGGGCGAGTGCGAGAAGCATGAATTCCACTGTCATCAACTGGGTGTTGATGGAGCGTTGCAGGGTCTGGATAATGGAGTGGTTGGCGAGGGTCTCGAAGGACAGGCGGCGATAGATGGATGAATTTTCGCGGATACGGTCGAAAACTACGATCTTGTCCTGCACCGAGAAGCCGATGACGGTGAGAAGCGCGGTCAGAAAGAGCGCGTCCACCTGCCAGCCCCAGAAGCGGCCACCAATCGCGGTGACGGACATGACGATGGCCACATCGTGGATCATGGCGATGATGGCGATGACGCCATAACGGAAGGCGTGCTCGAGGCCGCGGAAGGTGTAGGTGATGTAGATGACAACGGCCAGCGCGGCAATAGCGACTGCGAGAGCGGCGCGCTGTGTGACCTGCTCGCCAATGGATGGGCCGACGCTGTCGAATTTTTCGACAGTCAGTTCCCCGAATTTTTCTGCGAGGGCGCTTTGGACTTCTGCGCTGGCGGTTTCATCAAGGAATGAGGAGCGGATTTGGACCGTGCCCGTGCCTGTTGTTTGTACTTGGGCATCTTTCACGCCGATACTTTCGTACAAGGCGTCCACTTCGGCGGGAGCGGGGGTCTTGCCTGCAAACCGGACTTCCAGGATGGAGCCGCCTGTAAAATCAATGGAGAGAGGCAGGCCATCCACGGCAATGAGGATCATCCCTGGGATGATGATGAGCAGGGAGAGGGCCAGGTACCAGTAGCGCTTTCCAAGAATATTCATTTTGTTCTCCCTAAATCCCAAACCACTTGAGATTTTCCGTGCCGGGCTTGATGCCTTTGAGCACGAGATTGAGAAGTGTGCGAGTGACGACAATGGCGGTGAAGAGGGAAATGCCAACGCCGAGGGCGAGTGTCAAAGCGAAGCCTTTGACGATGGTCGCGCCGAAAGTGGAGCCGAACCAGAAAAGGATGACCGAGGTGATGATGGTGGCCAGGTTCGAGTCGCGGATGGATGACCAGGCACGCGTCCAGCCCAGGTCAACGGCATTACGGAGGGTGCGCCCGGCGCGTAGTTCCTCTTTCATACGTTCAAAAATGAGGATGTTGGCGTCCAGTGCGGAACCTGTAGAGAGTAGGAAACCCGCCACGCCTGCCAGGGTCAAGGTCACAGGGATGTATTTGAAAACCGCGAAGGCGATCAGGCCATAGATGATGATGGCGATATCGGCGAGGATGCCGGGGACGCGGTAGAAGATTCCCATGAAGAGGAAGACCACCATGATGCCGACCAGACCGGCGATAAGAGATTTCTGGAGCGAGTCCTGGCCGAGCGTGGGGCCGACTACGCGGCTTTCCATAACCTTGAATGGGATCGGAAGGGAGCCGTAGCGCAATTGGATGGCGAGGGCGTTGGCGGCCTCAGACGTGAAACTGCCTGTAATTTCGCCTTCTCCACTTGTAATGGCGGAGCCAATGCTGGGCGAGGAGATGACAACCTTATCCAGCACGATGCCAAGATACTCGCCAACGTGCGCAGATGTGTGGTCGCCAAAGATCTGTGCGCCCTCACTCGTGAGCGTGAACGAAATTCCGTATTGCCCCAACTGATCTGTAGCAACAAGTGCGGATGCAATTTTATCGCCCGTCATCACGGTATGATAAATGATAGGGTTGTTCGGATCGACTGTTGTTGGATCGACGGTCGTCAGGTCGGTGGCTGTGCCGCCGTCCACATCGGTTTGAATCGTAGTTCCTTCGGATATAGGCGCGTTGCCAAAGTCCACGAACTCGAGACGTCCCGTCTGGCCGAGGGTGGCTTTCACTTCATCGGGATTCGCCACTCCGGGGAATTCGCCCACGATGCGGTTCTCACCGGCTACCTGAAGCACGCTCTCGTTCACGCCGAGGGCGTTGGTGCGGTTTTCCAGGATCAGGCGGGCGGTTTCCATCTGCTCTTTGGTGATTTCCGTCCCTTCGGGCAGGTCCGCTTCAAGCACGACTTGCAGGCCGCCGCGCAGGTCAAGTCCCAGTTTCGGGCTGACGTCGCGGCTCCACAGGATTTGATCGTTAAAGGGATTGACGATGTTCAAATTTGAACTAAAGTCAATCCAGGCCGCCAGTGCGACAATGATAACGATCATAACTATTCTGGTGGTCAAATTTTTCATGCGCTGATTTCTCCACTCACAAAAATGCCCGCTTTTGGCAGGCGACGGGGGATTATACTCCCAACTTGCAGAGTAGGACAAGAGAAACCCGTTTTCGGAAAGAAAACGGGTTTCTGGTTTTTACGGATACACCCATTCCTCGAACAATGGCGTCAGGTTGCAATTGCAATGTTTTTCGCCCAGGGATTTGAGCCCTTCAGCGGTGGCATTATTCCACGCGAAGGTGGCGATGTAATCCTTAAGAAACGCGGCAAACGCCTCTGCTCCCATCTCGTTTTTCAGCGCGTCGAAAAAGAACGCTCCGCGCCCGTAGACGATCGCGCCATATTCGCGTCCCTGGTATACAGCAACGGGTTGGCCGATGGGGATCGGCGCGTTTTCCACCCGTTCCCAACGACTGCGCAGGGAAGCCTCGAATCCATCCGCGGCCCCAGCGCCGAAATTGGTTTCATAATATTGCCAGGTCGCGTACTGCGCAAGCGACTCGTCCAACCAGGGTTCATCCAATTGATCGTTTCCGACGAGATTGTAAAACCATTGGTGGGCCATCTCGTGGGCGACAGTCGACTCAAGATACACTGCTGTTTGGTCGCCGTATTCACCCAGCAAAATTCGTTCCGCGATGGCAGTCGCGCCGGGGTACTCGATTCCCAGCGCCAGCGTGGGCGTGATCACGATATCAAATTCCGTGTAGGGATAAGGCGCATATTGTTCGCTGAACGTCTCCAACGCGCGCGCCGCGGCTGATAACGCAGACTGGCTTTCCTCTTTCAGGGACTTCGGGGCGTAACTGTTGATGGTCACTTCGCCGACTTTTTGCGAGACGACTTCGTAATCGCGACTGGCCGCCAGGAAGAAATCGCGCGCCGGACCATTCGCCACATTCAGGACCTGTTGCCTGCCCGCTGTTACTGGCGCGGACTCCAACCCCGAAGCAACCACCGTTAAATCTTTCGGCGCGGTGATGGTGACGAGGTAGAAGGCCGCGTCGTTGAACGTCAAATCGCCCGATTGCGGGGGCAATTCCACGTTCCAACCTTCTTCGTTGTAGACCGGGATCACGGGATACGCGTGTGCGAGCGCGAGTACGCCTTCGTAGTATGCCAGTACACCGTAATTTAATTCCACATCGGTTGGGACTTCGAGCGAGAAATCCATATCAAATCTGAGGCTTTGTCCCACAGCGAGTGGATTTTCGAGCTTGACGATCATCAGGCTGTTCTCAAGGCCGTAACTTGGCGCGACGGGTTTTCCATCCACCGTCAGATCGCGGACTTCCATTTTTCCGCCGAGGATGTTGGGAAAGAGTCGGAATTGGATGTCGTCAAGAGTTCTGTTTTCTCTGTTGGTGTAGAAAACGGTTTCCGTCCCCTCCACGTGTACGAGATCCTCGTCAATTAATAAATCGATGCGATAGACGGTCGCATCATTCATTTTAGAAAGAATGGCGCGCTGGGACTCGATCAATGGTTCGCGGAAGATGGGTAGGTCGGGGAAAAGCCGGTCGAGATCATTGTCTCCAACGACGGTGGGCGGGAGTGGGGTGGGGAAAATGCTCGAGCAAGCCGCGAGCAGGCAGAGGGTCAGGAGAGAAGCGAGGAGGGGTTTCATGTCTTCTCCAAGAATTCCAACACGCAACGCGCTACTTCTTCGGGCATCAGCGGGTTGGTGTCCACAACAAGGTTGGCGTGTTCATGCGCGTGGGCAAGTCTGCGTTGCTGTTCAGCAAAGTCGGATTCATTCCAGTTAAGTTGACGGCGCGCGGTGCAGACCGGGAAGGAGGCTTGCAGGAAAATCAGCACATCAGGATTGGTGATGCGCTTCCACATATCTTTGACGTAAGAGTGTTCCTGCGCGATGTGACGGCAGGTGAAGCCGTGGCTTTCCAGCGCGGCGATGAGTGTGGATTTGCCTGAGCCGCATGGACCGACAACGCCAACAAGAAATCTACTGGCTGGCATGGACGAGGGCGTTCAGTTTTTCAGGCCGTCCCAGCACCGCCAGCAAATTACCTCCCTGTAGAACCATGCTGTCGGTGGGATGCAGGTCGGAGGTGTGGTCGTGGCGCACAAGCACAATGCTGACGCTGTAACCGTCCTCCACCTGCCCGACGGTTTTCCCATCCAATTCAGAATTGGGCGAAATGGTGAGCCGCGCCAGGCTGAGGGATTCGCCCTCGATGGAAATGGGGTTGGTGATGTCTGCTCCCGCGGCGGAGGCGGCGAAGGCAGGCGCGGCAATGGCCGTGCCGCTCAGGGCGTTGAATCCGAATTGTGCGTGCAGTTCCTCGGCAAAGTCATCATCGAATATGCGGATGATGATCTTGATGTTTGGGTTGAGGGTGCGCGCTTTGAGCGCGGTCTTCAAGTTGAGCGCGTCGTTCTGGACGCACATGATGATGGATCTGGCGCGCTGGACTCCCGCGTCGGTGAGCGTGATCTCGCGGCTGGCGTCTCCGCTGATGACGGGAACGCCCATCTTCTGGACAGCGGCGGTCAGGTCGGCCTTCGGGTCAAGTTCGATGACCGAGACCGATTCGCCCATCTCGTGCAATTGCTGGACGACGCGAAATCCAAGGTGGCCGAGACCGACCAGGATGTGATGTTTGTTTAAAGTGGATGCCACAGCGATCTCCCATTCCCGGCTTCGAGCGCGGCGATTAAAAAGCAGGATGCCAAAATCGGTCAATCCTTGTGCCAGCGCGCCGATGCCGATGACCGGCATGATGAAATAAAAAACCTGCAAAAATGGATTGTGCGGAAAATCCCCGCTGGATTGCAGGAAGGCCATGGTCAGGACGATATAGATCGCCTCAACCAGGTTCGGGATGGACTCTCCAACCGCGCTTGCGATGAAGTAGTAAATAGTTCCGCCGCCAAAAATAGTCAGGAAAAAGAATAGCAAGGGCGCGCCAAACTCGCGCAACAGCAGGGTCGTGTCTCGAATGGACGCGCGCCAGTGTTGGAAGGTTTGTTTAGGGATGGTATTCAAGGATTATTCAATCGGCAGGCGGACAGTCATGCGGCGCACGTGGTCGCCTGCGCGCGGGATGACTTTGAGCGCCACCACGCTGATATCGTCCGCGGGACGGCCCTCGTCGAGGCTGA
Source organism: Anaerolineales bacterium (assembly GCA_041918465.1). Classification (GTDB taxonomy): domain Bacteria; phylum Chloroflexota; class Anaerolineae; order Anaerolineales; family Villigracilaceae; genus Denitrolinea. The sequence continues at coordinate 3,530 of JAYRVQ010000167.1, read as the reverse complement.
TGGCGTGTGCCAGCAACTCGTCCGCGATGGCTTGTGGGCTGGGTTCCTGCTCGTCATCGAGCATGGACTGGATGACGGTGCAGACCTCCATTGGCTGGCCGCGGCGTTTCCCTGCGTGATCCAATCCGTCTGTGTGGATGACGATGATCAGTCCCGGTTCAATGTTGATCTCGCTGATGACAGGCCGCGTGTCCCGCGCGGTGCCGAGCGGCGCGCTTTCCGTCGAAATGCAATCCACCCGTCCCTCGCGGCAGATCGCCATCGAGACAGGGTTATTGCGCGTCAACACGATGGTATTCGTGTGCAGGTCTACCGAGGCGATGTTGAGCGTGCAGGAAACCTTGCCCTGTTTGTCGGTGAAGAGCGCGTCGGATGCAGCGCGGGCGGCCGCGCCGTCGCGCACGCCTTCAGCCAGCAGGCCGATCACTTTGCGGACAACCATCATTGAGACGGCCTTCGCGCCTCGTCCGCTGGTCTGCCCGTCGGCCAGGACAACCGACAGGCCGCCATTTGGGCGTTCCACCACTTCCAATGTATCCCCGCTTTCGGAAACAGCGTATTTGTTGATTTTGGAGACAGCGATTTGAACTTCCATATTCTGATTTTACAACGGTTCAGGCTTGACGTCACTGGCTAGTGCCGCTATAATCTGCCCGCTTGTCTGGAAATCACGCCGGGCCTTGCCCGGCGGTTGCATGTCAAATAGGAGAACGGAATGGCCCCACAACCGAAACGCAAACACTCAAAAGGACGCCGCGACCGCCGCCGCGCCCATGATGCCATCGAAGCGAAGAACCTCGTGGCTTGCTCCAACTGCGGATCCATGCGCCTGTCGCACACGGTCTGCCCGAAATGCGGTCACTTTCAGGGACGCGAAGTGATCGAAGTCAAAAAAGAAAAGAAAAAGTCCGAGTAATAGTTTCGTTGTCTCGTCCGCATTTGAACTGCGGACGAACTTTTTAACGAACTTGCAAACGAGCCGTGACCAACACGGCTCGTTTGTGTTTAACGGGGTATGACAATCAACTTCTCAACCACTGCTTTTATTTTTCCGGGACAGGGTTCGCAATCCCTCGGCATGGGGCGTGACCTTGCGGCCGCGTTTCCAGTTGCCAAAGAGACTTTCGACGAGGCTGACGCTCTCTTTGGATTTTCCCTCTCAAAACTGATGTGGGAGGGTCCCGCGGACGAACTCAACGATACGGTCAACACCCAGCCTGCACTGTACGTTCACTCGCTGGCGGCCTGGCGCGTCCTCTCGCTTCGTTTCGCGGACCTGAAACCGGCCGCGCTGGCGGGACATTCCCTCGGCGAGTTGTCGGCTCTCGCGGCGTCTGGCGCGTTGACCTTCGCCGACGGGCTGAGACTCGTCCGCACGCGTGGACACTTAATGAAGCGCGCAGGCGAACTCGCTCCAGGCGGCATGGCGGCCATTTTGAATCTCGACATCCCCGAACTGGAAAAGGTGTGTGCAGAAGCCAGCCGCGAAGGGGAGTCGGTGCAGGTGGCAAATGATAACTGTCCAGGGCAGGTGGTGATTTCAGGTGCGAAACCAGCTGTTGAACGCGCCATGGAATTGGCGAAGGCCGCAGGTGCAAAACGTGCTCTTCCATTGGCTGTTTCGATTGCGGCGCACTCCACGCTGATGAATTCCATCCAGTCCAAATGGGACGCGGCCGTGGACGCGGTGACGATGCGCGACGCGTCCGCGCCCATCTTTGGCAATGTCGCGGCCCGCGCGCTCACCTCCGCTGACGATCTCCGCGCCGACATCCGCGCTCAGATGCAGTCACGCGTGCGCTGGACCGAATCCGTGCAGGGAATGATTCGGAGCGGCATCCGCCACTTTGTTGAGGTGGGAAGCGGGAGTGTGCTGGGCGGGCTGGTGAAGCGGATAGATGGATCCGTCACTAGCCAGGCGTTAGGAAATCCATCGGATTTTGAGGCGTTGTAACACAAATTGACAGTCACTTCCAAAGAGACTGTCAATTTGTGTGTTGTAATTAACTTGTCAGGCAACCACTTGTGCCATTTGGTATAATCGCGGTGTGAATGGGCTTCGAGCCATAGTTGTTCTAGAAGATGCGTCTCTCGAAAGACGGGTCTTTGTGTAAATGCCTGGTCGGGTCTGACCAGGCGTAGTTTTTTGTTTCCTCCTTCATTACAAGTGGAGCGAAGCAATCTCCTAAGCATTGAGGGATTGCTTCGTCGGGAAGTTCACCCTCCTCGCAATGACGGGATGGAAAATCGGAGAATCAATGAAACTTAGCAAACTTGCAACCGAGATCGCAGAATCTCCCACCTTTGCCCTGAACGAGGAAGCACGGCTTCTTCGGGAACGCGGCGAGCCTGTTATCAACCTCGGCATCGGCGAACCGAAGAACAAGACGCCCATTGCGGCGGTGTTGGCTTCAGGTGCAAAACTAACCAGCGGGGAAGTGAAATACACCCCGCCCGACGGTCTGCCTGCCATGAAGAAGGCCATTATCCGTTATACGGAAGATAGCTACAACCGACTGGCCGCGGTAGAGAATGTGATCGTCACCAACGGCGCGAAGCAGTCGCTGTTCAACATCTTCTATTCGATCCTGAATCCGCAGGACGAGGTGATCGTCATCGCGCCGTACTGGGTCTCGTATCCTGAGATCATCAAGATGTGCTACGGCGTACCTGTGATCGTCACGCCCGAAGACGGGACCTTCACGCCGAACTTCGCGGAGATCGAGCGCGCGGTGACTTCGTACACGCGGGCCATCATCATCAACAGCCCGAACAACCCATCGGGCGCGATTTATCCCGCGGAGTTGATCGCGAAAATCGTGGAGTTTTGCGAGCGCAAGGGCATCTATCTGATTTGCGACGACATCTATCACAAGTTGACATTTGACCGCAACGTGGCGCATCCCGCCTGGGAATTTACCTCGCGCGACATCGAGAACTCGCACATCATCGTGGTCAACGGTGTGGCAAAACTTTACGGCATGACGGGCTTTCGCATCGGATGGGTGGTGGCGCCGAAGGACCTCGTCAAGGTGATGACGAATGTACAAGCACAGACGACCTCGTGCGTCTCGCCCGTCTCACAGGCCGCGGCGGAGGGCGCGTTGAACGGGATGCAGTCCGTCGTCGAGGCGCTGCGTCTCCAGATCGAAAACAATCGCAACGTGGTCTTGCAGGAAATGAAGTCTTTCAACGGGGCGCGGCTCATCCCTCCGCAAGGGACGTTCTACGCCCTGCCCGACTTGCGCGCGTTTACCAACAGTTCGGTGGAAACGGCGAAGTTCCTGCTCAAGAAGGCGCTGGTCGTGACTGTGCCTGGCAAGGAATTTGGCATGGAGGGGTTCATTCGCCTGTCGTTCGCGGGATCGGTCAAAGATGTGACCGAGGGACTGGCGCGTATGCGCTGGGCGCTCGACCCGACCTCGCCGAATGAGATCTATATTGGCGACAAGAAGTTGATCCGAGATTGGCTGTAAAGAAAAGTGTCAGGTGCGAAGTGTCAGGTGTCAGGTTCATGCGTGGACTGACCT